>JBFXEM010000075.1:0-7968 GCA_050180135.1 Solirubrobacterales bacterium
TATTCGATCTGCAGCGGAGGAGACTGGGCCGGCAGCTCGCTGGCCGAGCTCGGCGCGGCGGGCGTTGCCGGTTGCTCGACGCCGAGAGCCTCGGCCAGCTCGCCGGACTCGAACATCTCCTCGACTATGTCGGCCCCGCCGATCAGCTCACCGTTGACGTAGAGCTGGGGGAAGGTCTGCCAGTCGGAGATCTCGGCGGTCACTTCGCGCAGCGGCTGCAGCGCCGGCAGCACGTCGATCGCGCCGTACTCGACGTCGACCTGGTCGAGCACCTGCACCACCCGCATCGAGAACCCGCAGCGCGGCGCGTCGGGGGTCCCTTTCATGAACAGCAGAACCGGGTTGGCGGCGATCAGTTCCTGGACTTTGGACTTCAGCTCTGGGTCGGACATGGCCCACAGATTAGCTAGCCGGGTTCGCCGGCTTCCCCGCGCGGAGTCAAATCTGCGTGAGGATCAAACCCGCGAGGCCCACGAAGCCGGTGAACATCGCAACCATCATCGCCGCGAAGACGTTGATCATCGTGTGCTGGAGCCTGTCGATCCTGGAACCCAGCCCGCCGACCTGCACTTCGAGCCTGTCGAAGCGCGACTCGACCCGATCCTTGAAATCGTCAAGCCGCTCGTCGGTCCAGGTAGATCTCATCGCCTCCATGCTCCTCAGCGTAGGGATCGAGGTACTACGCGTGGTGCGCAGATTGTAACTTTTTGTCTGCGGCCGGGGAGTTAGACCCGAACGTCGCCGCGTCGCGTCTCCCGCGGCGCTGGCTTCGGCTCGAGGTGAACCGGGGCGGTGGAGAGGGCCTGGACGCGGAGGTCGCTCCAGGTGAGTCCCTCGCGGACCAGGGCCGGCAGGCCGAGGGCGACGGCGGTGGCGATCTCGACCGCCTGCAGGATCACGCCGTAGGCGAGGGCGTCGGCGGTGCTGACGTCGAAGCCGGTGTGGAGCACGCTGATCACGGCGAGCTGGAAGACGCCGATGTTGGACGGCGTCGCGGGGACGACGGCGGTGACGTTGACGGCGAAGAGGACCGCGGCGGCGGCGCCGATCCCCGCCTTGCCGTCGAGGTTGAGCGCGTAGAGCAGGGCCCAGCAGGCGGCCAGCTGGATCGCCCAGGCGCCGAGCTGGGCGGAGGCGGCGAGGGCGCCGCGACGCGGGTTGCGGAAGACGGCGAGCCCGGCGCGGACCTGGATCAGGGCGCGGTGGACGGCGGCACCCATCCGGGCCAGGCGCCCGTTTCCGTTGCGGCGCATCAGCATCGGCGCCACGAGAACCACGACGAGCAGCAGCAGGGGAACCAGGCTGAAGGCGAAGATCTTCTGGGTGCCGGAGTGAAAGAGCGGCGTGGTCGAGACGATGATCACGCCCAGCAGCGCCAGCGCGACCAGGTTCAGCATCGTCTGCGAGACCAGGGTCCCGAGCAGGACCGGGAAGGTTTCCCGCATGCGGCCGGTGCGCCGGGCCAGCGCCAGCGCGCGCGCCGGCTCGCCGAGGCGGGCCGGCAAGGTCGCCGACATCAGCACCCCGATCATCGTCGCCGAGGTGACGTCGCGACGGCGGATCGGCCGGTTGGGCAGCGCGGCGCGAGCGATCCAGTACCAGGAGGCGGCGCGGAAGAAGAGGGAGATCGCCATCAGCGCGCAGGCGACGATCACCAGCGTCAGGTTCGAGCGAACGATGCTTTCGACCACCTTGTCGACGCCGATTTTCTGCGCCGCCAGCACGGTCAGACCGACGCCGAGGGCGCCGGCGACGCCGAGGCCGACGCGGCGGGCGACTTTGCGCCCGCGCTTGCCGGCCTGTGCCGGCGCCGGGTCGAGCGAGGGCAGCCTTTCGGCCGGGCGCTTGGGCATCCCGTCGGCGGGCCGGACGCCGGCCCAGTGCGCGATCCGCTCACCGCGCGTCGCCGGCCGCGGAACCGCGATCGCGCGCTCGTAGACCTCGGTCACCTGGTCGGCGACCCGCGGCCAGGCGTAGCGCTGGGCGCTGCGCCGGGCGGCCTCGCCCATCGCCTTCAGTCGCTCCGGCTCGTGGTGGATCCGCTGCAGCTCCTCGGCCAGGCGCTGGGGGTCGGCGGGGGGGACCAGGAGGCCGTCGAGGCCGTCGGTGACGACGTCGCTGTAGCCGGCGATCGCGGAAGCGATCACCGGGGTGCCGGCGGCGAAGGCCTCGGTCAGGACCATGCCGAAGCTCTCGCCCGAGAGCGAGGGCGCGCAGAGCACGTCGGCCCGGTGCAGTTCGGCCCACAGCTCCTCACCGGAGACGCGGCCACGGATGTCGATCGACTCGATCAGCTCCGGATCGGTGAGGTAGCGCTTGACGTCCTCCTCCTCGGCCCCGATCACGCTGAGCCGGCAGGGGACGTGTTCGACCAGGGCGCCGAAGGCGGTGAGCAGGATCGGCAGTCCCTTGCGCTCCTCGGGGCGGCCGACGAAGAGGATGCGGAGGGTTCCGTCCCCCGGCGCCGGGGTATTCGGAGCTGTGTCGACGTCGACCCCGTTGGGGATGATCGTGTACTCGCCGCCGAACCAGCGGCGACCGGTCCAGGCGGCGGCCTCGGAGACGGCGATCCGAGCCGAGAGCCGGTTGAAGACACGGCGGGCACCGAGCCCGTTGGCGATGTAGTTGGGCAGCGGCTTGGTCGAGTACGTGTGGAAGGTGCCGACGATCGGCGTCCGCGCCCCCAGCGTGGCGTTCCAGCCGACCAGCGGCACCACCGGCTCGTGGACGTGGATCACGTCGAAGCCGCCCTTGCGGACCTCGCGTCGTGGCGCCAGCACGCCGCCGGCCGGAAACGGCGCCAGGTTGGAGACCGAGCCGTTGGCGCCGAACCCCGCGGTGCGGCCCAGCGGGACCAGGTAGTCGGGCAGCTCTCGCTGTTCGGCGGCGGCCCGGTGCAGCACGCGGCTGATCCGCCCAGGGGGATCTACGGGAGCGAGGACACGGACGTCATGCCCACGGCCCAAGAACTCCTCGGCGAGAGCTTCGACGTGCCGGTTCACGCCGCCCTGGTAAGACCAGGAATATGGCGAGACGAGACCGATGCGCACGAACTACAAGGGTAGGGCATCCACCGGCCCCGTCCGAGCCGGTGGAACGTGGCGATCTCCGCTCAGAGCTGGGTTGCGATCAGGCCCATGAATCCGACGAGCATCGCACCCGCCATGCCGCCCCCGACCTGGAGCAGGGTGCGCTTCAGGTCGCCGATTTCTCCGCGCAGTTCCCGGACCTCGCTGCCAAGGTCGCTGACCCTCCCATTCAGGTCGTCGAGCCGAGAATCGGTCCAGGTCGATCGCATCGCCGCCATGCCTCCATGCTAGGGCGAGAGTCGTAACGCGTGGTGCGCGTCATTGTAACTTTTTGTCTGCGGGAGTGAACTCGGCCCAGGCGAAGCCGGTGAAGACGAGGAGGTAGGCGGTCCCGATCTCGAGCAGGAGGGCGCCGGAGTCGTTGGCGAGGGTGCCGACGACGGTGGCGGCGAGGGCACCGAGCAGGCCGGCGCGGACCGCCGGCACGTCGCGGACCCAGGTGCGCAGGCGGTCGCGGCGGAGGTAGGCGAGGACGGCGAGGATCGCCACCACCGGCAGGAAGACGAGCAGGACCGGGCGGGCGAAGCTGTGGGCGGAGAGCTGGAGGCGGCGCTGGGCGACGTCGGAGAGGTTGCCGAGGCCGCCGGCGTCTAGCACCGAGCGGGTCAGGTGGGCGTTGGCGCCGGAGACGAGGTCGATCAGGGCCAGCAGCGCCAGTACCGCGAAGGGCGCCGCGACCACCGCCAGCAGGCCGACCCGCCGGCCGCGGCCGGCGATCGCGACGGCCGCGACCACGGCACCGATCGGGAAGACGATCGCGGCGCCGACGTCGGCGCCGAAGCGGCCGGCGGCGAAGAGGAAGTCGGCGCTCAGGCCGACGGCGACGAAGACCGCGGCGGCGCGGCGGCGCTCGAGCCCCGGCAAGAAGCCGGCGAGACCGGCGCCGGTGCCGGCGACGACGAGGACGGCCAGCAGCGCCTCGAGCTCGTTGCCGATTCCGTAGAAGCGGACTCCGAGCCCGGGATTGGGGCCGAGCAGGGAGAGTGAGGTCAGCGGCGAGCCGGCCACCAGGTCGATCGCGTAGGCGCCCACGGTGAGCGCGGCGGCGAGGGCGAGGGCGCGGTAGTCGCGCAGCGCCGCCAGCGTCAGCGCCGCCAGCAGCGGCGCCCCCAGCATGACCAGCAGCACTTCGGCGCTCTGCGCCGGCTCGATCGCGGCGGCGAGGAGCAGGGCCAGGGGCATGTAGACGACCGCCAGCCCGGTGGCGCGCACGGCCGGCCGGGCCAGCGCTCCCCTGCTCAAGGCGATCGCCAGGCCGAGGGCGACGAGCCAGGCCAGCAGGCTGAGCCCGATCACCGGCCCGCGGCGGTGCGAGATCACCCCCATCCGCTCGCCCAGCGACTCGATCGCGGCGACGTCGACGGACCCCTCGCCGTGGATCGGCTGCCCCGACATCTCCGCGGGAATCTCGACTCCGGCCTGCTCGAGGATCGTCGGCGCCACGTCGGTGCTGAGCACGTAGCCGTCCATGCGGGTGCTGTCGGAGCTGAGGTTGCCGTCGAACCCGCTGCCGGCGATCCCGATCGACAGCGGCGCGTCCGAGTCCCCGTTGGGCCGCTCGATCGCGATCAGGAGCTGGTCCCCATCAACCTGTTCCACGAGACTGCCGAGCTGCGCCAGCGAGGCGCCGCGATCTTCGAAGCCGTCGAGGTGCGCCCTGGCAAGGGTCGAGCCAAGCAACCCGGGCACGATCTCCGCCGGCGCCGATTCCGCCCGCTCGACCACGGCCCGCCACCAGGCCCGCCGGTCGCCCTCGAACTCCGGCAGCGGCCGGTCATATAGCGAGTCGAAGACCCGGTTCCCCTGCCCGACGTCCAAATAGGTCTGCTCCGCCGGAACCTTGCCCAACCCCGCACTCATGATCCCCGGAGAAAGCCCGATCTCAGCCAACTGGGCAACCGTGGTCCCCTCCGGAACCCACGCGAGCGTCACGCGCCCTGGGGGTCCTGGGTGGGATGAAGCGTCTTGCACTTTTTCGGCGCCGAGCTCCGAGGCGCCAGCCGCCACGGGCCCCTCGAAAAAGTCAAGCGAAATCCCACCCAGGACCCCCAGGGCAACGAGCGCTATCGTCAATCTCCTAATGGCCGACCGCACGTTCGCGAAGTTCTCTTTCTTCAAGATGGATCCCGCCTGGCGCCGCCGCGATCCTGAGCTGCGCGCCGCCGACAAGCAGGAGTTCCTTGCCGCCTGCGAGGACTACGGAATGGATCGCTCGCTGCGCGCCTACTCAACCATAGGCACGCGAGGCGACGTCGACCTGGTTCTGCTCAGCCAGAGCGGCAACCTGCAGAACATCCACGACTTCCACGTCGTGCTCGGCCAGAGCGGCCTGGCGCAGTGGGCGCAGACGCCCTACTCGTTCCTCTCGATGACCAAACCCTCGCCCTACTCCGAGGAGCAGGCGCGGCCGGAGATCTGCACCTCAGACCGCAAGTACCTGTTCCTCTATCCGATGGTCAAGCAGCGGCGCTGGTACGGGCTCGACCCGAAGGAGCGCGGGCGGATCATGAAAGGCCACATCGAGATCGGCCGACGCTACCCCGACATCACGATCAACACGACCTACTCCTACGGGCTCGACGACCAGGAGTTCGTGGTCTGCTTCGAGGGCGACGACCCGGGCGTGTTCCTCGACCTGGTCAACGAGCTGCGCCCGACCGAGGCCAGCGAGTACACCGAGCTGGAGACGCCGATCTTCACCTGCGTGGCGATGTCGGTCGCCAAGGCGCTCGACGCGCTCGACGGAACCCCCGCGGCGGTCGCCGCAGGTGCCGTCGGCGGCTGATCCCCGCCGGCCGCCTGACCGCTCCCGGCCCCGAGTTCCCTATCCTTTCGCGCTCGCTGTTCGGGAAGCGCCCACTCCAGAAGGAATCGTCCATGAGTCAGATCGGCAGTCAAGAGAACCCACTTCGAGTCGCGATCGTCGGCGCCGGCCCCTCCGGCTTCTACGCCGCCGAGCACATCCTCAAGGGCGAGGACCTGCACGCCCAGGTCGACCTCTTCGACCGCCTCCCGACCCCCTTTGGCTTGGTCCGCGGCGGCGTCGCCCCCGACCACCCGAAGATCAAGTCGGTGATCCGCGTCTACGAAAAAACGGCGGCCCGGGACGGCTTCCGCTTCTTCGGCAACGTCAAGATCGGCCACGACCTCGAGGTCGAAGACCTCGAGCGCCACTACCACGCGATCGTCTTCACGGTCGGCTGTGAGACCGACCGCGCGCTCGGCGTCCCCGGCGAGGAGCTGCCCGGCAGCCACGCGGCCACTGCCTTCGTCGGCTGGTACAACGCCCACCCCGACTACGCCGACGAGGATTTCGACCTCTCCTGCGAGCGGGCGGTCGTGATCGGCAACGGCAACGTCGCCATGGACGTGGCCCGGATGCTGGCGCTGACCGACCACGAGCTGCGCCAGACCGACACCGCCGACCACGCGATCGAGATGCTCGACCGCAAGCAGATCCGCGAGATCGTCGTGCTCGGGCGTCGCGGCCCGGCCCAGGCCGCCTTCACCAACCCGGAGATCAAGGAGCTCGGCGAGCTCGAGGACGCCGACGTCATCGTCGACCCCGACGAGGTCGAGCTCGATCCGGCCAGTGCCGCCTACCTCGAGTCCGACGAGGTCGACAAGACCACCCGGGTCAACGTCGAGACCCTGCGCGAGTTCTCACAGCGCGCGCCGGAGGGGAAAAAGCAGCGCGTCGTGCTGCGCTTCCTCGCTTCCCCGATCGAACTGCAGGGCGACGGCAAGGTCGAAAAGATCGTGATCGGCCGCAACGAGCTCGTCGAGGAAGGCGGCGCCCTGCGCGCCAAGGACACCGGCGAGCGCGAGGAGCTCGAGTGCGGCCTGGTCCTGCGTTCGGTCGGCTACACCGGCATTCCGATCGAGGGCGTCCCCTTCGATCACCAGCGCGGGCTGATCCTCAACGAGGGCGGCCGCGTGCTCGACTCCCACGACTCCGGCCACAAGGTCGGCCACTACACCGCCGGCTGGATCAAGCGCGGCCCCTCGGGCGTGATCGGCACCAACAAGAAAGACGCCCTGGAGACGGTCACCCACCTGCTCGCCGACGTCGAGTCGCAGACCCTGCTGGCGCCGGAGAACCCGGACCCCCGGGCGATCGAGGACCTGTTGGTCGAGCGGAACATCCGCTTCATCAGCTTCGAGGACTGGCAGGCGATAGACCAAGCCGAGGTCGGCCGCGGCGAGCCGCACGGCCGCCCGCGAGTCAAGTTCGTCCGCGTCGAGGAGATGCTCGACACGGTCGGCCAGAGCGTCGGCAACTAGCGCATGGTCGACCTTGCGGAGTTGACGGCGATGATCGAGGCCGCCCTTCCGGGCGCCGCGGTCGAAGTCTTCGACGAAGACGGCGGTGGCCAGCACCTGAAAGCCGTCGTCGCGGCCCCGCAGTTCGAGGGCCTCTCACGGATCGATCAGCACCGGCTGGTCAAGGCCGCGGTCAAAGCGCGCTTCGACGACGGCACGATTCACGCGCTCTCTGTGAAGACCAGCGCCGCTTAGGTTCTGCACCACTAAAAAACTCTGATGTGTTCTTTTAGGATCGGCGGGCTTTGGCCGATCCGCAAGACGAAGAGCCGCGCGCGGGCAGCCGCGTTCTCTCCCTTTTCGAAAACCCCCTGAACGTTCGCGTTCTCCGCGCGCTCGTGGCGGGTCCGACACGGCTTGCCGACCTCCGCAAGGCGATCGGGTGGTCGGCGGAGTCGACGATCAGGGCCTCGATCTCGGCTCTCTGCGAGGAGGGCGCCTTGGCCAAGGAGCGCCGCGGGGAGTCCCAGGCAGTCGTCACCGAGCTCACCGCGGCCGGCCGCGAGCTCATCACTGTCGCCGACGTCCTCGAGTCGTGGTTGACCCAGTTTCCGGC
>JBFXEM010000076.1:0-7874 GCA_050180135.1 Solirubrobacterales bacterium
GCTGGCCGCATTCATCGCACAGGGGCACCGGGACCATCGCCTTCACGCTCCTCGCCCCCCGGCCAGCGCCAGCTCGGCGGGATCGAGCTCGGCGGCCTGAAGCCAGCGCGCCACCTCGCGTTCGGAATGAGGGCCGGTGAGGAGGATGCGGCCCTGGCCTGGATCGAAGGTGCCAACGGCGATGAGCGCCTCGCGCGGCACGGTCAGCTTGGCGACCGTGGGGTAGTCCTGCTCGAGGCGATCTGCGGCATGGCTGGCGCGGTCGGCCAAGGTCTTCATGTTCGCCTGCCGATAGAGGGCGCCCTCGTAGTAGATGTTGACGTGGTCGCCGCCGGGCTCAGGCCGGCCGACGATCGCCGATTTGCGAGCGATCCCCTCGGTGGCGGCGAACCCCCCGGCGGGCACATAGACGACGATCTCGCTTGTCGCTGGCGACACCTACCGGCCTCCTGCTGCTACGACCACTTCCAGATCCTCGCCGGCCTGGTCCACCAGCCCTTCGCCCCATTCGATCTCGTTCTCCCATGCCTCGGCCCCGGGAAGCTGTTCATCCATCCGAACGGAGATTAGGTCCGGCTCGGCGACGACGACCTCGCCGGTCAACCCGGCCGCAGCGAAGAAATGCGGATAGCGCTCGACCGCCCGAGCGAGGACGACCCGATCCCCCTCGCGGATCATGCCGCGTCCTCGGCGAGAAGCTCACGGGCCGCAGCGATCTCTTCGTCGGCGACCGCCTGCCAATCCTCGTCGGTGGCGGTCTGCAGCACCTCCTCGATGTAGGCGGTCAGGGTGGTGGCGACGACCGAAGGTTCCAGTCGCCCTTCGACGACGTGTTCGAACATCAACTCCGTGACCTGATCGGCGACGGCATCATCCGAGAGCGTGCGCTTGAGGAAGTTGCGGATCGTGGTGATCTCGAATCGGCTGCCCTGCTCGCTGACGCGCACCATCGACCCCTCGTCGGCGACAGCGCCGGGCATAACAGCCCGCAGCGCGACCGAACAGGGATCGCAGACCGAGGCGGCCTGACCCATCAGCGCGTCCAGCCGCGCGGCGTCCTCGGGACGAAACATGCGCGAGCCGCTGTTCGGATCGACGATCTCGGCGAAGGTCCAGGTCCTCTCCAGATGGACTCCGATCCCGCGCGAGCACAGCGCCCGGAACCACGCTTCAACCGCCGGCTCGTCGGGCAGGGAGGCCGGTGCCAGTTGATCATCAAGCTCGATGTGGGGAGCGGTCGCGTTCAAGATCAAGCCCTACTTTCGCGCGCCTCGGGTTCGTCGTTCGTCGTGCGTGGCTGATGGGCGGTAGCAATCAAGGCGTCTATCCCGCCTGCAGGAATGCGCCGCACACGCCGCACTCCCAGCCGTGGCCCAGCGGGCCGTCGCTCTCGTATGGCACCGGGTTCTCCCAGCAGTCATGCTCGGGAGGGGCGAGGCCCGATTCCGCCACCGCCGCCTCGGTTGCACCGGCGCGCGCAGGGGGAAGCGGCGAATCCGGGACCACCCTGAAGGAGAACCGGAGATCTTCGCCGCTCATTTCGGTTCGCCGCCCTTCTTCGCCTCGGCGAGCATCCGAAGCACAGCCGAGTAGAGGTCGTCGGCCCCGCATTCCGTGGAGAGCCTCGGTTCTTCGGGTTCCTCGTCCCCGCTGGTCGCAACGTAGAGACAGACGTAGAACTTCCCCGTCTCGTCCCCCTCGGTGATCCAGATGTAAGGGCTGCTCAGCAGCCTGCCGGTGTAGATCGACGCGCAGAAGAGTCCGCCACCGAGGTGCTCGGAGCCGACCCAGGTGAACGACGGGCGGTCGAACGAAGGCTCGGCTTCCAGCAGTTCGAGCGCCAGGTCGTCGGTCCGGCCCTCCTCCGTCGGCACCGCCCCGACCGGTTCGCCCCGCTCATCGAGCCGAGGATGTCGGTTGGCCGGGTTGTTCGGGCAGATCGCGAGGCCGCAGGTCTCGCCCCGCTCCAGCTGCGTGTTCGTGCAGTCGCAGATCTCTATGTCTTCGCGGACGACGCCGGTGCCGCCGCCGCTGGATTGGTCCCTCATCGCTGGTCCCTCCTTTGGGTTTGGGATTCGGGTGTCGGACGTGGTAGCTCTGCTCGCGGAAGGAGTCAAGTTCTCCGCCGATCTCGCTCGCGCCGGGGGTCGGCGACTCCGACCGCCCACGAGCGCGTCGGGTCAAACGGCCCGGGCAGCCGGGCGAAGAGGTGCCGGGCGAGCGGACTCTTGAATTGCTGGTGGCGGAGGGCGAAGAGCCAGTGGCCGGCAAGCCAGAGCAACGCCCCGAAGGCGCCGGCCAGACAAGCGCCTCCGGCATTCGACCCGAGCGCCAGCGTGGCGGCGGCGGCCAGGAACAGCAGCAGGCCGGCGAGGCGCAGGATCATGCCCCCGAGCAGCCAGAGCAGCGGCAGCGCCACCGCCAGGGCCGCGATTGTCGTGGCCGTGCTCATGCCGCGGGCTCCACATAGACGTACTCGCGCGGGCGCCCGCCGCGGCCGCGCTCGCCGGGCACGACTTCCAGCTTGCCTTTGGCGACGAGCTCGTCGCCGACATTGCGCACCGTCTGTTTGGAGACCTCCAGATCCTCGGCCAGGCCGGGCACCCCCGCGCGGCCGCGCGCCCGCAGCGATTCGAGGAGCACCTCGGGCTCGAGGCGAAGACGCTGCTTTCGCTGCGCCGCCGCGGCTCTGCGCTCGGCCTGGCTGCCCCACACGTAGCTCTTGGCCACCGGCTCGCGCTCCTCGCCGTCGGGGCCGGTGGCGCCAACGATGGTGGGCGGCCGGTAGATCTTGCGACAGAGGCCCTTCACCGGGTGGTCGACGAGCTTGGTCGCGTCCGCTTCGGCCAGCCGGTCGGCCATGCGGGTGCCGAGCGGATAGTGGGCGAAGTGGCCGCGGCGCCAGTGCGCGTGGCTGTACTCGCGCTTTCCGCCGGTCTCGCGGCGGGCCTCGGTCTGCCGCGTCGGGTGGATCCGCACGGTCTTCGAGATCATGGCGTCGCGGCCACGTTGAAGCGCTCGGTCGACCGCGCGGCGTTCGGGGCGGCTGGGCTCGGCGTCGGCCAGTTCGATGTTCACGGTGCTGTCGAGCGCGTAGATCACGCTCAGCACCCGGCAGGCGGCCGTGGCGGCGATCATCGCTTCGGCCTGCATCAGCGCCGCGTTGTCTACCTCCTCGCCACGCGCGTCGCCATCGTTGGCCGTGAGGTCGGAGTAGAGATCGATCCATCCGGGCCGCCCGAGCAGCGGCTCGGTGAGCATCATCTGGCTGGGCGCGCTCAGCCCCTCCTCGCTCGTCAGCCGCAGGTGGGTGACGTCTTCGAGTTGCTCGGCGTCGCCAAGCCGAGGTGCCAGCCCGAAGTGGACCACCCCCGGCACGTCGTAGTCGCTCCTATACCGCAGGTCTTCAGGCTGGTGCTCGGCGTCCTCGAACCAGGCGAACGGCGCGATTCGCAGGTAGCCACCTTCCTTCTTGCAGAGCGCGGCGCGGAGGGTGAGCGGGCGCTCGGTGCCGTCCTCGGACTGCAGGATCACCTTCGGCCGGTATCCGCCCGGCGTGGTGAAGTCGAAGTAGGTGACCGGGAACGGAAGCTCCGCGTCCTGCGCGTAGCCCCAGGCCTCCTCCAGCGATTCCCAGTCCGGGAGCCCCTCGGCGACGTCGAGATCGACGGCGACCGTCCGGCACAACCGCAACTCCCCGAGGAAGGCCGGCGCCATCATGCCCCGCGCGCTCCAGGCGATCTGCGGGCGCATCAGCTCGGCGAAGGTCCCCTCCCGCGCGGAGCCGCGCTCAGTCACCACCTTGCCGGTCCTCCGCACCGCCTCGGCGAGCTTGGCCTGGCGACCCCAGATCGCCTCGAAGCTTCGCGCCCCCGCGTGGACCGGCATCTGCTCGCCTTCGTCGCGGAGGGGCTTCCACTGGCCGGCTTCGATCAGCAGGCCCAACTGCCGCAGCGGGAAGTCCGCGTCGAGCTGCACGGGCTCGCCCAGGTCCCGCAGTTCCCATTCGTCGACCGATGCCTCGATCTCGTGCGCGGCGAGGTTCCAGTGCCAGGTGCCGTCGGCATCCTGGCGCAGCCACTCCGAAGCGCGCCAGTCCTCGCGGATTTCTTCCAGCACCGGGGGAAGCTCGGGCCGCAGCAGATCCTTCACCGCGTCCACGAGCGGCACGTCGGCGTACTCGCCCGCGCCGGGGGTATCGACCAGGCGCTTGCGCGCGGCGCAGATCAGGTGGGCTCGGATGAAGTGGCGACCGCCCTCGGTCGCCAGCACCTCGGTGCTGGCGACGAGGTGGCGGGCGAGGACGGCGAACTGAGACAAGGTGTCCTCGCTCAAAGCCTTCGGCAACCCTTCCTCGCGGGCGATACGCGAGAAGTGCCGCAAGGTGCTCGTCGGCAGCGTGCAGACCCCCTGGTTCTCCAGCCCGATGTTCGCCGGGTCGGGTTCCCCGAGATCGAAGGACGGCTCCTCGCTGCGGGAGGTGATGCTCATCGTCAGCGTTTCCGCGGCGCGGTCGACGCTGGCAAGCCCGGCGCGCTCGGCGAAATCGAGCAGCCGCTCCACCTCCCTTCGATTCATGCCGAGGGCGCCGCCGACCTCGTTCACCCTTAAGGCGCCGCCGCCTCGGGCTTCGCGTTGGCGCTGCAGGCGGGCGATCGTGAAGAGGACGTCAAGCGTGCTCTGCGGCAGGCCCCGTAGCGCCTCGACCGCCTCGTCGTCCAACTCGCTCACGCCGAGTCCATGCAGCCGTTCCGCGAAGGCGCGGGCCGCCCGGGTCTCGCGCAGCTCGTGCTCCTTGGCCTTCACTTCGGCGTCGATCTCCTTGCCGCGCTTGTTGTGCTCGCGAAGGGCCGCGCGGTTTTGCGCGGCCAGTTCGCGGTCGACCTGGCGCGGCTCCCGGGCGTGGATCGCCAGCAGCTCCTCAAGTGTGCTGATCTCCTCGCCCCGAAGCTTCAGAGGCTTGTACTGATCTGGCAGTGCCTCCCAGAACTCGCGCAGGGCGGCCGGCGCGAGGTGGGGCGCCATCTGCTTCTTGCCCCGTTGCTTCTTCTTGCCGCGAGCCATCTACGTCACCCGGGCAATCCCTATATCGATCGGGTCGCCGCCAAAATGCGCGGCGCTTTCGTCCTCAAGGAGCTCGCGGGCATCGCCGAGGTGGAGTGCAGCTACCGCCTCCCAATCCCCTGGCTCAGCGGCATCGATGATCTCCAAGAGGAGCCGCCGCAAGTTTCCGCCGAGGGCCTCGCTGTCGGCCCAGCCCCCTCTGAGACTGGAAACCAACAACGCGGTTAGCTCGTCGCGAACCGCGTCGTGTCGCAGGGCGCTCACCAGGAAGTCGCGCAGCACCTCAGCCGAGATCAGGTCGCCGGAGACGATCTGCCTCGTTTCGCAGGTGCCCCGCTTCATGCTGCCCTACCTTTCGTAGCTAGCGAGGCAGGGATGGACTTCATGCTTGCTGCCGTCCATGGCTCAGGTGGCTGATCCCCCTGTCTCGCGACCTCTTCCGCACCGCTGATTAGGCACCGCGATCGATCGCTATGTAGGGCAAAGTCGGGAGGGAGGGGGGTCCCAGAACCAGTCCAATCAGAGAGAGGAGGAGCGCCATGGGGCATGTCGCCGTCGGGATCGACGTCGCCAAGGAGTTCCACTGGGCGCAGGCGATCGACACCGCGACCGACGAGGTTCTGCTGAACCGTCGGGTCGAGAACGACCCCGCCTCGGTCGCGGCGCTGATCGAGGAGCTGGAAGGGCTCGAGGCCGCCCGCGGGCAGCTGCGGGTCGGCATCGACGTGCTCGGCGGCATCGCCGCCCTGCTCAGCGCGATGCTGCTGGAGGCCGGCATCGAGCTGGTCCACGTCTCCGGCCTTGCCGTCAACCGCGCCCGCCAGGGCACCGCCGGCGGGGAGAACAAGAGCGACCCCCGCGATGCTCGGGCGATCGCCGAGCTGGTCGCCCGCAGGCGCGATCTGCGGCCGGTCAAGGCCGAGGCTGAGCTCGACGCCGAGATCCGCCTGCTGGTCTCCCGTCGCCGTGAGCTGGTCGTAGACCAGACCCGCCGGGTCAACCGGCTGCGCGACCTGCTGGCCTCGATCCATCCGGGCCTGGAGGCCGTCGTCGATCCGACCCAGAAGGGATCGCAGCGGCTGCTGGCGCGCTACGTGACCCCAGCTGAGATCCGCGGGGCCGGGCGAAGCCGGCTGATCAGCCATATCGCCAGAGCGGGCCGTCTGCCGCGCGCCCATGTCGAGCAGCTGGCCGATCGTGCCGTGGCCGCGGCGCAGGCGCAGACGGTGGCGCTTCCTGCCGAGGGCGTCGCCGCCGGTCTGGTGCGAGAGCTGGCCGGCGAAGCCTGGGCGGCCAGGGAGCGGATCGCCGCCCTCGACGGCGAAATCGAGGCGGCGCTTGACCGCCACCCTGACGCGGCCCTCATTCGCAGCCTGCCGGGCATGGGGGCGACGCTGACGGCGGAGTTCATCGCCGAGGCAGGCGGGATCGAGCGCTTTCCCACGGCCGACCGCCTGGCGGCGGCCGCCGGGCTGGCGCCGGTCCTCAAGCAGTCCGGGAAGGTCCGCTACCTGCACCGCGCCAGCGGTGGAAACAAGGCGCTCAAGCGCGTCTTCTTCCAGTCGGCCTTCTGCTCGCTCGGACACCCGGCGAGCAAAGCCTTCTACTCCCGCAAGCGCTCGGAGGGAAAGCGCCACCATCAGGCCGTCATCTCCCTGGCTCGTCGCCGCGTCGACGTGCTCCACGCGATGCTCCGCAACCGCACGCCCTACGAGGTGAGAACCGCCAGAGCGGCTTGACAAAAGCATTAGGCAGCCACCCCCGCGCGCTCGGCGGCGACGGCGGCGCCCAGCGCCTCGGCCAGCGCGTCGATCTGCGCCTTGGTGCGGCGCTCGGTGATCGCGACCAGCAGGCCGTCCTCGTACTCGGGGTACTCGCGGCCGAGCGGGTAGCCGGCGGCGATCCCGCGCTCCGCGCAGCGCTCCAACACGGCGGCCACCGGCGCCGCGAGGCGGACCGCGAACTCGCGCGCGACCGGCGCCTCGTGCAGCAGCTCGACGCCGTCGACCGCGGCCAGCGCCTCCCGCGCGTAGGCGGTGCGACGGACCAGCAGCTCGCCGAGCTCGCGGAAGCCGTGGCGGCCGAGCCAGGCGAGGTGAACCATCGCCCCGAGCGCGTTCAGGGCCTGCGCGGTGCAGATGTTGTTGGTCGCCTTCTCGCGGCGGATGTGCTGCTCGCGGGTCTGCAGGGCGAGGACGAAGCCGCGGCGGCCGTCGACGTCCTCGGTCTCGCCGGCGATCCGGCCAGGCATGCGGCGGATCTGCTCCGCGGTCGCGCAGAAGAACCCGAACGAGGGGCCGCCGAAGTCGAGGCGGTTGCCGAGCGGCTGGCCCTCGCCGAGGGCGATGTCGGCGCCCTGGGCGCCGGGGGACTCGAGAATCCCCAAGGTCATCGGGTCGCAGGCGACGACCAGCAGCGCTCCGTGCTCCTTGGCGGCGGCGCCGAGCGCCTCGACGTCCTCGACCGCGCCGAGGAAGTTCGGGCTCTGCAGGAAGACCGCGGCGGTCTCACCATCGACCGCGGCGGCCAGCGCCGCCGGGTCGGTCAGCCCGCCCTCCAGCCCGACCTCGACCAGCTCGGCCCCGAACCCGACCGCGTAGGTGGCCAGCGTCTCGCGGCTGTGCGGGTGGACCCCGCGGGAGACGACGAAGCGCCGGCGCCCGGTGGCGCCGATCGCCAGGTACCCGGCCGAAGCGACCGACGAGGGTCCCTCGTAGAGGCCGGCGTTGGAGACCGGCAGCCCGGTCAGCTCCGACATCGCCGTCTGGAACTCGAACATCACCTGTAGCCCGCCCTGGGACATCTCCGGC
>JBFXEM010000077.1:0-7691 GCA_050180135.1 Solirubrobacterales bacterium
CTCTCAACGCCGCCAGCTGGGCGACCTCCACCCTCAACTACTACAAGGCCAACACCAACCCCACCGCCTCACCGGTGATCGAGGCCCTGAACGAGCCCGGCGGCACCTGGTTCTGGGGCTCGAACGCCGCCAACGCCGCCAACGGGGCCTGCTACCGCAACCTGCTGAAGAAGACCTACGAAGCCTTCCACGCCCAGTACGGTGCCTCCGCCCCGAAGATCCTCGGCACCCTCGACGGCTCCGGCGGGCTGGCCTTCGGCCGCAACTGGGTGACCTCCGACTGGGCCACCTACGTGGACGGCTTCATCGTCCACCCCTACGGCGGCACCGGCTCCAAGACCTCCTCGGCGCTCGGCAACCACGCCCTCGTCGAAAGCGCCCGCACCCTCACCAACGGGCCGATCTACGTGACCGAGTTCGGCTGGCCGACGGCGCTGGGTCAGTCGGCCACCGGCGACAGCCTGCAGTGGTCAGAGACCGAGCAGGCGGCGAACATCACCAACTTCATCGCCTGGTGCAAGGGCACCGGCTACGTGGCCGAGACGATCTACTTCAACTACCGCGACTACGGGACCAACATGTGGTACGGGGTGCTGCGCTCCGACGGCTCGCGCAAGCCCGCCTACACGGCCCTGCGCGAAGCCGCGAAGAAGTACGGGGCCTAGCGGCCGCGCCCAACGGCTGGTGCTGGGCCCAGCGACCGACGAGCGCCAGCCGGCTTCTCAAGCGGTCCAGATCAGTGCCTATACTCGCGCCCGACCTTCCCCGATCGGCCGATCCCTGCGCACCGTCATCGCCACCTCATTCGCCCCCACTCTCGATTCCGGCCGGGCCAGGCGGACTTACGGGATCGTGCGGGCGCTCGCCGGGCTCGGCCCGGTCGACCTCGTCTACGGCGCCTTCGGCGGCGCCGAGCCCGACCCCGCCTACGAGGCGATCGAGAACCTCGCCCTGCACCGGATCTCGCGGCCCTCACCGCTGCGCCGCCTGCCGGCCTACGCGCGCGCCCGCGCTGCCGGGGTCCCGGAGCAGTTCGCGCGCGGGATCTGGCCCGGCATCGCCAGCCGCGCGGTGGCGCTCGCCGACACGGGCGGCGCGCGACTGATCGCCGACGGACCGATCGCCGCCGCCGGCCTGCTGCCCCGCCTCGGAGGCCGCGACGCCGTCTACAGCGCCCACAACCTGGAGTCGGCCTTTCGCCACCGCCTCGAGGACGAGCAGCTCTCCCAGCGCGGCCTGCGGCGCTTCGAGCGCGACCTGCTGGAACGCTTCCCGGAGAGCTGGATGGTCTCGCCGGCCGACCTCGCCGGAGCGGCTGAGCTGGCGCCGGGGGCGAAGCTGCGCCTCGTCCCCAACGTCGTCGACGTCGCCGCGATCGAGCCGCTGCCGCCGCGCAGCGGCCAGCGCCGCGCCCTCTTCCTCGCCAACTTCGACTACGAGCCCAACGCCGAAGCGTTCGGCTTCCTCCGCGACGAGGTGATGCCGGCGCTTTGGGGGCGCGACCCGGAGTTCCGCCTCGCGGTCGCCGGCAAGGGCAGCGACCTGCTCGCCGGCGGCGAGGGCCCGATCGACCTGCTCGGCTTCGCCGACGACCTGCGCCAGCTCTACGACAGCGCCGGCTGCGTCGTCGTGCCGCTGCTCGAGGGCGGCGGCTCGCCGCTCAAGTTCGTCGAGGCGCTGGCCTTCGCGATCCCCGTCGTCGCCACGCCGAAGGCAGCGGCCGGGCTCGAAGCGCAGGCCGGGGTGCACTTCGCCGAGGCCGCGGGCGGGGCCGATTTCGCGGCGGCGATGCTCGCGGTCGTCGATCCCGAGGTGGGGATGCCGCTGGCCCGGGCCGGGCGCGAGCTGGCCGAGCGCGAGTACTCGATCGAGTCGCTGCGCGAGAGGCTGGCGCCGTGAAGATCGTCTCCGTGATGACCGGCGTGCACCGGGGCGGAGCCGAGTTCGCCGCCGGCGAGCTGCTCGACGCCCTGGTCGGCCGCGGCCACGAGGCGGTGATGCTGAGCGACTGGCCGGGGATCGGCCGCGACACCAGGATCGAGGTGCGGCCGCTGGAGCTCGGGCCGAAGCTGTCGACGCGCTCGCTGGCGACCCTGGCGCTGCGCTGGCCGCTGCTGCGGCGCCGCCTGCGCGAGGCGCTCGAACGCGAGGCCCCCTACGACGTCCTCCTCCTCCACTTCAAGAAGGAGCAGCTGCTCGCCCCCTCGCTGCCGGCCGCGCTGCGCCCACGGGTCGCCTGGGCCGAGTGGGGGCCGGTTCCGCGCCAGCTCAGCCACGGCCCGGGCGGCCGCCTCTACGCCGCCGCCGGGCGGGAAGTGGTCGCGGTGCTGGCGATCTCGGCCGGGACCCGGGACTCGGTGATCGCCGCCGGCGTCGACCCCGACCGGGTCGCGGTCCTGCCCAACGCGCTGCGCACCGCCAAGCTCGGCTTCCGCGCCCCCGACCGGGCGCGCGTGCGCGAGGAACTGGGGATCGCCGCCGACGCCTTCGTGGTCGGCTGCACCTCCCGCTTCCACCCCAAGAAGCGGCTCGACGTCCTCGTCGACGCTTTCGCCCAGCTACCGGGCGCGCCGCACCTGATCCTCGCCGGCGCCGGCGAGACCGAGGACGAGCTGCGCCGCCGCGCCGCCCCGCTCGGCGAGCGCGTCCACTTCCTCCCCACCCCGGGCGACGACCCGGCCGCCCTCTTCTCCAGCTTCGACGTCGTCGCCTTCTGCCCGAGCCCGACCGAGGGCAGCCCGACCTCGGTCGTGCTCGGCATGTTCGCCGGCCGCCCCTGCGTCTCGACCGCCGCCGAGGGAGTCGCCGGCCTGGTCGAAGAGGGGATGGGCAAGATCGCCTCCCCCGAGAACGACCCGGCCGCGGTGGCGGCTGCCCTGCGCGAGTACGCCGACGACCCCGAGCGGGTCAGCCGCGAGGGCCAGCGGGCGGCCGAGCGCGCCCGCGAGCGCTTCGACGCCGACGTGGTCGGGGCGCAGGCGGAGCGCCTGATCAGCGCCTGAGCCACTGCCATACTGCGCGCTCCTTGGCCAAGTCCCTGACCGCCTGCGTGATTACCCGCGACGAGGAGGAGCGCCTACCGGCCTGCCTGGAGAGCCTGCGCTTCTGCGACGAGGTGGTGGTAGTCGACAGCGGCTCCCGCGACCGCACCCGCGAGATCGCCGCCGCGGCCGGGGCCAAGGTCGTGGAGCGGCCGTGGCCGGGCTTCGCGGCCCAGCGCAACACCGCCCTCGACCTGGCCGGCGGCGACTGGGTCCTGGAGATCGACGCCGACGAGCGCGTCAGCCCGGAGCTGGCGCGCTCGCTGCGCGCCTTCCTCGACGGCCCACCCGCCGGGGTCACGATGGCGGCGATCCCGATGCGCGAACTCTTCCTCGGCAAGCCGCTGGGCCCGTCGATCCGCTACCCGCGCTACCGCCACCGCCTGTTCGAGCGCGGGGCCTTCCGCCACGACGAGTCGCGCACCGTCCACGAGGGGCTGTGGCCAGACGGCGCGCCGGCGCTGCTCGAGGGCGACCTGATCCACCTGCTGGCCTCGAGCTGGCGCGAGGCGATCGCCGACGCCCGCGCCTACTCCCGCCTGGAAGCCGAACAGCGGCGGCGACCGGGGCTGCGCGACGGCGCCTTCGGGATCTTCGTCCGGCCCACCGTCAAGCTCGCCTACCGGATGCTGGTCCTCGGCGGCTGGCGCGACGGCTGGCGCGGATTCGCCCGGGTCGGGCTGGAGTGCGGCGCGGACGCGCTGGCCACCGTCCGCCGCCTCTCCCACGGCGACGAAGAGGCGGGTGAGGGCGGCTTCGGGCAGGAGCAGCCCCGCCTCGGTCCGGTCAAGCTGGTCGGGATCGCGACCTCGGCCCGGGCCGAGCGCCGGCTCGCCCCCTGGCTTGCCGAAGCCGCCGCGGCCGGTGCCGACGTCGCCCTTGTCTGCGCCGACGCGGCGAGCGCGGGAACGCCGCGGCGGCGGCGCCCCCAGGGGTCCGGCCCGGGCGCCTACCTGCGCGCCCTCGACGCCGAGAACCAGGCGCGGCCGATCGACGCCCTGGTGCTGCCCGGCGCCCGCGAGCGAACGCTGGCGCGGCTGGCGCCGGCCGAGCTGCGCGGCGCGGTGGCCCCGCTCGACCCCGGCGCGGAGGGTGGCGCCCGGGCCGCGGTCGATCTGGTGCAAAGGCAGAGCCGCGGACCAGGGCCGACCTGAGCGCGGGTTATCCTGACCTCCTGCTTTCCGTGGCGGTCTAGAGCGGTGTCGGGCCGAATTCAAGTTCCACCCCACCCCGCCCGATAGCAGCATCGAACCGTGGAACGCACCAGCTACCTTCGACTCATCTGGGCCAGCAAAGTCTGGCTCTTGGTCTTTGCCGTGGTCGCGGCCGTGGCCGTCTTCGCGTTCTCCTCGATGCAGGAAGACGAATACGAAAGCGAGGCGCTCGGGCAGATCGTCTCCACCAGCCAGGCCGAAGGCGAAATCCTCACCGAAGAAGAGTTGATCAGCCTCTCCAACCTCTACCACGAGCTGGCGCAGACGAGCACCGTCCTCGACCTCGCCCACGAAGAGCCCGACGTGAAAGGGCGCGAAGCAGAATTCGACGCCGCCGTCTCGGTCCAGCCGGAGGCCCGCGTCGGCGTACTCGGCTTCGTTGCCGTAACCGGCAACCCCGACGACGCCGCCACCTTCGCCAATGCCTACGCCGACGCCTTCTCCACTTATCTGGCCGAACTGCAGGTCGAAGACCGGCGGCAGTCGCTGCAGCCGGTGATCGAGCAGATCGACCGCATCAACAACGAACTCGAGCAGATCCCCAGCGGCGACCCCGAAGGCGCCGGCCTGGAGATCGAACGCCAGGCGCTGCAGGAACGGATCGCGACCGAGGCCGCCAACCCGGGCGACTCGATGCGGGTGATCGAACCGGCGATCCCGCACTCCGAACCCGTCTCCCCGAACCCGAAACGGGACGCGCTGCTGGCCCTGATCGGCGCCCTCGTGCTCGGCGCCGCGGTGATCTACCTCCGCGACCTGCTCTTCGACCGCTACCGCTCGGCCGACGAGGCCGCCCGCGACCTGCGGCTGCCGCTGCTCGGCGAGATCCCCAAGGACACCGGCGGCTCCTCGCTGGAGTCCTTCCGCACCCTGCGCACCGGGATGATGCTCTCGCTCGAGCAGGTCGTCCGCGATCGCGACAACGGCTCCAGCCGGCAGATCGGCGGCGTCTCGCTGCTGATCACCGGCGGCGAGTCGGGCTGCGGCAAGAGCTACGTCGCCTCCAACGTGGTCCGCACCCTCGCCACCGAAGGGCGCGAGGTCGTGGCCGTCGACGCCGACCTGCGCCGCCCGACCCTGAACGAGAAGTTCAACGTCCCGCTCTCCCCTGGGCTCAGCGACCTGCTGCTGCGCGAGGAGCCCGCCGCCGCCGCCGACATCACCGTCCGCGTCGCCGTCCAGGGGCCAGGTGGCGGCGCCGCCGACGGCCAGCTCCGCGTGCTTCCGGCCGGCCGCCACGGCGAGGCCGCGATCGAGCGGCTCTCCTCCGAGCGGATGCGCAACCTGACCGCGGAACTGCGTGAGGAGAACGAGGTCATCGTCTTCGACAGCCCGCCGACCGGGGTCGTCGTCGACCCGGTCGTGCTCGCCCGCTACGCGGACGCCGTCCTCTTCGTGATCGACTCGCGCCGCTCGCGCCGGCGCGACGCCCGCCGCGCGGTCGAAACGCTGCGGGCGATCGGCGCCCCGATCATCGGCTTCACCTTCAACCGCTCGGACACCCGCCCGAGCCGGTACGACTCCTACCGCCCCCGCGAGCTCAGGCGCCAGCCATGGCAACCGAAGGAGACGCAGGTCTGAGCCGCCCCAGCAGCGCCCTGCCGAGCTTCGGCACGGCGATCGCCATCGCGGCAGCGGGGCTGTTCACCGGGCTGCTGCTGTTCGTGGCGCTGCAGAAAGCCGGTCCGGCCGGGGTGATCGCCCCGGCCCTGGCGGTCGGGCTGGTGATCCTCCTGCGCCTGCCGACGCTGACCACGGCGCTGCTGCTGGCCGGGGTGATCCTCTTCGAGCCCACCGACCCGGGGCTGCTGCCGACCTTCAACTCCTTCTACACCGTCGTCAAAGCCAGCCTGACGCCGATCGACATCCTGCTCTTCGTCGGCGTCATCGGGGTCCTGCTCCGGTTCGTCGCCGAGGGCCGCCGCCCGCTCCTGCCCGACCCGCTGACCCCCGCCCTGCTGCTGATGGGGCTGGCCGCGCTGGCGGGGCTGATCACCGGCTACACCGCCCATGCCGGCGTCAGCGGCGGCGACCTCTACCACCGCGGGATGAACGCGGTCTACATCATCCTCGTGCCGCTGCTGCTGGTGAACACCGTGCGCAGCACCCGGGCGCTGCGGCTGTTCCTCGCGGTGGCCGCCGGCCTGGCCGCGTTCAAGGGGCTCTCCGGCGCCTACTCGGCGCTCTCCGGCGGCGGCTCGCAGCTGACCGAAGAGACGATCAGCTACCTGGAACCGGTCCCCAACCTGATCATGCTGGCGCTGGTATTGGGTGGCCTCGCCGCGCTGATCCGCCGCCAGCCCCTCCCCGCCTGGGTCTACGGAGCCGCCCCGCTCGCCTTCCTCGCCCTCCTGCTCTCCTACCGACGCTCGTTCTGGATCGCCGCGATCTTCGCCCTGATCGTGGTCGCGATCGTCGCCAGCCGCCACCGCGGCAAGGCGGTCCTGGCGATCGGCGGCGTCGCCCTGGCGCTGACCTGCGTCACCGTGCTCGCGGTCGGCAACTCGGGCCCGCAGGCGAGCCCGCTGCTCAAACGCGCCCAGGAGCTGAGCCCGGCCGGGATCGAGGCCAACCGCGGCGACCGCTATCGCAACGACGAGCGCCGCAACGTGATCGCCAACATCGAGGAACACCCGTTGACGGGGACCGGGCTCGGGGTCGGCTGGAAAGCTCACTACCCGCTGGCCGAATCGCACGACCAGACCTACGTCCACGTCGCCGTGCTCTGGTTCTGGCTCGCCTACGGACCGCTCGGGGTGCTCGCCTATCTACTGCTGATGGGGACGGGGATCTGGACCGCGTCGCGCGTCTGGAGCCGCCATCCCGACCCGCTCGTGCAGGTGGGCGCGATCGCCGCCTGCGGGACCATCGTCGCGATCGTGATCGTCGAGCTGACCGCGACCTTCACCGGGGTCGAACCCCGTTTCTCGATCGTCGTCGGCGCCATCCTCGGCTGGCTGGCGGCTGCCTGGCGCGGCCTGCCGGAGAAGCCACCGTCCACTGCGGTCGCGGCGTAGAGCGTGAGGCTCCCCCGCCCCCGCTCCGGGGCCGAGGACACCGGTCACGGTCACGCCGCAAGCCGCGTCTCCTCGCGCCGCGCGATCGTCGACGTCGCCGCCCAGATGGGCGGCCAGGTCGTCAACCTCGCCCTCGGCATCGTCACCACCGTGGTCATCGTGCGTGCCCTCGGCGCGACCCGGTACGGCGAGTGGGCGACGGTGCTGGCGCTGATCGAGATGGTCGCCCTGATCGGCAACTTCGGGATCGAAACGGTCGCCGTCCGCTTCGCCGCCCAGCAGCCCGAGCGCGAGGGAACCTGGATCGGGGGCGCAACCGGATTGCGTCTTGTGATCTCCATTCCAGTTATTGCCGCGTTCCTCGGTGTGATTGCGCTGATCGCGAGCGATAGCGAAATGCTTATCGCCGGAATCATCCT
>JBFXEM010000078.1:0-7676 GCA_050180135.1 Solirubrobacterales bacterium
GGGTCCTCGGCGGCGCCGCGCTGATGCTGGCGCTGAGCTTCGCGCTCGGCGTCTGAGGCCGTGGCGGGTTAGTCGCTCAAATTGCGTCTAAACCGCCACGGCCAGCGCCCCGAGCGCCACGACCGAGACCGCGACTACGGCCAGCGCGACGCCGGTGGCGATCCGCCCCCGCCGCCCGAGCGCGTGCTCGCCCATCAGCTCGGTGTCCTTGCCGAGCGCGCGCAGGAAAGGAAGGATCGCCAGCAGCAGGACGGCGTTCAGCGCTTGGCTGAGGAAGAGGATCTCGATCAGCGGCGCCCCGGGGATCAGGACGATCACGGCGGCGACGGTGACCACGGCGCCGAAGCTGAGGTAGAAGGAGCGCGCTTGCTCGAAGCTGTCGTTGAGGTCGGCTTTGCGGCCGAAGGTCTCGGAGATCGAGTAGGCGGTGGAGAGCGGCACGATCGCCGCCGCCAGCAGCGCCGCGCCGAGGAAGCCGAGCCCGAACAGAGTCGCGGCGCCGTCGCCGGCCAGCGGCTCCAGGGCGGTGGCGGCGTCGCGGGCGTCGTCGATCTCGATCCCATTCGCGTGCAGGGTGGCAGCGCAGGCGACGACGACGAAGAACCCGATCACGCCGGTCAGCACGGCGCCGGTGACGACGTCGACGCGCTCGAAGCGCAGGTCCTTGACGGTCAGCCGCTTGTCGACGGCGTAGGACTGGATGAAGGCCAGTCCCCAGGGGGCCAGCGTGGTGCCGACGGTCGCGACCGCGACCAGCAGCGCGTCGCGGTTGAGCGGGATGCCCGGGACGAGGGCGCCGCGGGCCGCCTCGCCCCAGTCGGGGTGGGCGAGGAAGCCGGAGATGACGTAGGCGACGAAGACCGAGCTGAGCGCCAGCAGGATGTGCTCGACGTGGCGGAAGTTCTCGCGCAGGACCAGGGCCGAGACCCCGAGCGCCGCCAGCGGCACGCTCAGGTAGCGGCTCATCCCGCCCAGCAGTTCCATCGCCGCGGCGACCCCGGCGAACTCGGCGCAGAGGGTGCCGGTGTTGGCGATCACCAGCATCGTCAGCACCAGCCCGGCGGCACGCGGGCCGTAGTGCTCGCGGACCAGCGTCATCAGCCCCTTGCCGGTGACGATCCCCAGCCGCACCCCGAGCTCGTGGAAGACGATCAGCGCCGCGGTCGAGATGACCAGCACCCAGAGCAGCTGGTAGCCGTACTCGGCCCCGAGGATCGAGTAGGTGGTGATCCCGGCCGGGTCGTCGTCGGAGAGGCCGGCCAGCAGGCCCGGCCCGACCACGGCCAGCAGCGCCGCCAGGCCGCCGCCGCGCAGCAGCGCCTGGCGCCGGCGCCAGAGCCGCCAGTGGATGTGGCGGCCGGGGGTGCGGTGGGCCCGGTGCGAGCGCAGGGGAGCGGTCATGGCGGTCCCCGATGCTCGCGTCAGCCGGGGACGGTGCCGGCCTCGGCCAGGCGCTTGATCTCCAGCAGCATCTTGCGCTGCATCACGAAGTGGGGCAGCTCGACGACCGCGCGGTAGAAGAGCGAGGGCGCCCCGGCGGGGATGCGCCCGCGCGCCAGCAGTCGGGTCGAGCCGTCGGCGGCCGGCAGCAGGTGGAAGACGCCCCAGCCCTCGAGCCCGAGCGTGCGCCCGGGCTCGAAGATCGTCACCGCCAGCCCGTTGAGCGGGTGCAGCGGCACCTTCTCGCCGAGCTCGCGGTGCTGCCACTCGGGGTGGACCCGGTCGGCGTTGCGCATCTCGCAGCCGGCCAGGTTCTCCAGCCACTCGTAGCTGTAGAAGCCGCCGCGGTCCTGGCCGATCTGGGCGATCCAGGGCCAGACCGCCTGCGGCGGCGCCGCGATCGTCACCGCCTGGGTGATGACGACGCCCGGCGCGGGGACCTGCTCGTCGCCCGGCAACGCCATGGCCCGCTCCGCGGCGCTCGAGCCCCAGCCGCGCATCCACGGCCGCGCCAGCTCGACCGCGGCCGCGAACCCAAGCGCCGCCAGCGCCGCCGGGGCGGGCCGCCGGCCGCGGCGCAGCGCCCGCCCGAGCTCGACCGCTGCCGCCGCCAGCGCCGCCGCGATCAGCAGCGGGCCGCCGAAGGTGACCCCGAGGGCGCGGGCGATCAGGACCGGGCTGGGACGACGCTCGTCGATGCGGGCGATGTTAGGCCCATAATGCGGCGGTGAGCGAAGCGATCGTCGAGACCGAGGGACTGACCAAGTTCTTCGGCTCCGCGCGGGGGATCGAGGACGTCTCCTTCGAGGTCCGGGCCGGCGAGGTGTTCGGCTTCCTCGGACCCAATGGGGCCGGCAAGACGACGACGATCCGCACCCTGCTCGACCTGATCCACCCGACCCGTGGCAGCGCTCGCATCTTCGGCCTCGACAGCCGGCGCCAGAGCGTCGCGATCCGCGCCCGGCTCGGCAACCTCCCGGGCGACTTCGGCTACGGCAAGCAGGCCCGCGGCGAGGAGGCGCTGGCGCTGCTGGCGCGCCTGCGGGGAATCGACGGGACCGGCCGCGCCGGCGCCCTGGCCGAGCGCTTCCACGCCGACCTCTCGCGGCCGCTGGGTCAGCTCTCGCGCGGCAACCGCCAGAAGGTCGGGCTGATCCTCGCCACCTTCCACGAACCGGAGCTGCTGATCCTCGACGAGCCGACCAGCGGCCTCGACCCGCTGATGCAGGAGGAGTTCCTCGGCCTGATCGAGGAGGAGCGCGACCGCGGCTGCGCCGTCTTCATCTCCTCGCACGACCTCGACGAGGTCCAGCGCGTCTGCGACCGGGTCGGGATGGTCCGCGGCGGCCGCCTGATCGCGGTCGAGCGGATGGCCGACCTGCTCGGCAAGGCGCGCCGCAAGGTCACCGTGCGGCTGGCCGGGCCGGAGGCGCTGGAGGATCTGCGGGCGCTGGCCGGGGTCAGCGACCTGGAGGCCGCCGACGGCCTCGTCAGCTTCAAGGTCGCCGGCGAGCTGGACCCGGTCGTGAAGGCGCTCGCCGCCCACCACGTGACCGACCTCGAAGCGGTCCACCCGACCCTCGAGGAGGTCTTCCTCGGCTACTACCGCGAGGGGGAGGGGGAGGGGCGATGAGCTCGCAGCTGTCCGCCCTCGTCTTCGCCCACCTCTCCGACCGCCGCCGCTCGGTGCTCGCCTGGGGGCTGCCGTTGGGCGCGATGTCGGCCTTCATCGTCGCGATCTTCCCCTCGGTCGAAGACGTGCTCTCCGAAGCGATCCAGAAATACCCGTCGGGATTGAAGGAAGCGTTCGGGATCGGCCAGCTCTCCAACGTCGAGCAGTACCTGCAGGCGGAGATGCTGAGCCTGATCGTGCCGCTGGCGCTCGGCTACCTGGCGGTGCGGGCGGTCGCCAGCGGCCTCGCCGGCGCCGCCGAAAGCGGCCGCCTCGACGTGCTGCTCTCGGCCCCGGTCTCGCGCACCCGCCTCTGCGCCGCCGGCTTTCTCGCCGCCGCCCTGGAGCTGGCCGCGGTGCTGGCGCTGACCGGCGTGCTGTGCGGCATCGGCAGCCTGCTCGCCGGCTCGGGCCTGCAGGCCGGCGCGGCCCTGGCCGGGTTCGCCAACGTCTGGCCGCTGGCCCTGCTCTTCGCCGGCCTCGGGATCGTCATCTGCGGCTTCTCGCTGCGCACCGGCGTCGTCACCGGCGCCGCCGCCGGGGTGCTGGTGGCGATGTACGTCGTCGACCTCGTCGGCAAGCTCGACCCGGGCCTCTCCGACCTCCGTTACTTCTCGGTCTTCAAGTACTACGGCAACGCGATCGAGGATGGGATCGAACCGCTCGCTTTCCTCGGGGTCCTCGCCGCCGCGGTGCTGCTGGCGGCGCTCGGGGCCTGGCGCTTCGAGCGCCGCGATATCTCCGCGTAACACGACGTGATGGTCTCGCTGCCGTTGGGGTGCCATATTGGTCTGGATGAGCGGACCTGATCATTCACAAGGGGGCCGCGATGACCGCGCTCGCGCCCTGGTCGACATCGGTGCCACCCTGCTCGCCGAGCTCGACCTGGAGACGGTCCTGCCGGCGGTGGTCGAGGCGGCGCGGCAGCTGACCGGGGCCCAGTACGCGGCGCTCGGCGTGCTCGACCGCGACGGCAAGGAGCTGGAGCGCTTCATCTACCTCGGGATCGACGACGAGACCAAACGCGCGATCGGCAACCTGCCGCGCGGGCGCGGCGTTCTCGGCGAGCTGATCCGCGATCCGGCGCCTTTGCGCCTGCCCGATGTCGAAGAACATCCGCACGCCTACGGCTTCCCGCCGGGACACCCGCCGATGCACTCCTTCCTCGGGGTCCCGATCACCGTTCGCGGCGCGACCTACGGCAACCTCTACATGACCGAGAAGGAGGGGGCGGAGGAGTTCGACGACGATGACGAGGAGGCGGCGCGGACGCTCGCCACCTGGGCTGGGATCGCGATCGAGAACGCCCGCCTCTACACCAGCCTCTCCGAGCGCGAGGCCGAGGTCGAGCAGGCGCTGCGGCGGGCCGAGGCGTCGCTCGACATCGCCCGCGCCGTCGGCGGTGAGATCGACGTCGAGCGCGTCCTCGACCTGATCGTGAAGCGGGCGCGGGCGCTGGTCGAGGCCCGCTCGTTGCTGGTGCTCCTGCGCGAGGGCGAGCAGCTGGTCGTCGCGGCGAGCGCCGGCCGGGTCGGGCCGGAGGTCACCGAGTTGACGATCCCGGTCGAGGACTCGGTCTTCGGCGCGGCGATGCGCGAGCGCCTCGCCCGCCGCCTCGAGCGGGGCTCGCCGCCCTCGCAGGCACGGCTGCGGGAGCGGCTGGGGGCGGAGACGGCGCTGGTCGTGCCGCTGCTCTTCCGCGGCTACTCGGTCGGGGTCCTGGTCGCGCTCGACCGCGACGGCGAGGACGACTTCTCCCAGGAGGACCTGCGGCTGCTGCAGGCGTTCGCGACCAGCGCCGCGGTCGCCGTCGCGACCGCGCAGACGGTCGAGTCCGAGCGCCTGCAGCAGCAGATCGAGGTGGCCGAGCGCGAGCGCGGACGCTGGGCCCAGGAGCTGCACGACGAGACCCTGCAGGGGCTGGCGGCGATCAGGATCACGCTGGCGACGGCGCTGCAGAGCCGCGACGAGGGCCGGCCGCGCAAGCTGGAGCTGGCGGCGGAGGAGACGGTGCAGCGGCTGGAGGCGCAGATCAACGAGCTGAGCAGGCTGATCAACGACCTGCGGCCGGCGGCGCTGGAGCGACTCGGGCTGGAGGGGGCGCTGGCGGCGCTGGCCGAGGAGTCCTCGCACCGCGGCGGCTTCGAGGTCGAGACCGCGATCGACGTTCGCGGCGAGCTGCGGGCGGAGGAGGAGCGGGTCGTCTACCGGCTCGCCCAGGAGGCGCTCAACAACGTCGTCAAGCACGCCGGCGCCGCCAGCGCTCGCCTCGAGGCCGTCAGGGACGACGGGCTGGTGCGCGTCGTCGTCAGCGACGACGGTGCAGGCTTCGACCGCAACGGGGTCGAGGGCGGCCACGGGCTGGCGGGGATGCGCGAGCGGGTCGAGGTGATGGGCGGCGAGCTCGAGGTCGACTCGGCGCCGGGCCGGGGCACCCGGGTCAGCGCCCGCGTCCCGGTCGGTTCCTAGTAGGAGGGGATCACCGTTAGCCGGGTTCGTCGGAGCCGCCGGCGTCGATCACGCCGTGGGCGATCGCGAAGCGGACAAGGTCGGGCCGGGACTCGATGCCGAGGCGCTGCATCAGTTTCGCCCGGTTGACCTCGATCGCCCGCACGCTGAGGAAGAGCCGCTCGCCGATCTCGCGGTTGGTGTGGCCGAGCGCGACCAGTCGCAGCAGCTCGACCTCGCGCTCGCTGAGCCCGTCCAGCGGGTCGGCTTCGAGCTTCGCCATCGCGCCGCCGAGCTCGGGGTCGACGTAGGCGCCGCCCTCGGCGGCGGCGCGGATCGCCGCGATCAGGTTGCGCTCGGCGGCCTGCTTGAGCACGTATCCGGCGGCGCCGGCGCGCAGCAGGTCGCGGGCGCGGCGGGCGTCGTTGCGCATCGTCAGGACCACGATCGCGGTCCCCGGCGCGCTCTCGCGCAGGCGGGCGACGTCGGCGACCGGGTCGGCGCCCGGCATCTGCAGGTCGAGCACGAGCACGTCGGGGCGGCGGTCGGCGACCAGCTTCGTCGTCGCCGGGGTGTCGGCAGCCTCGCCGATCACCCGCAGGTCGCCCTCCTGTTCGAGCATGCTGCGCAGGCCGACGCGGATCACGTTGTGATCGTCGGCGAGGACGACGCTGATCTGCTCGGGGGGTGACATCGTGGGCGCCCGCCCAGTCTGTCAGGGGCGTCAGCCGGGAAGGGCGATCAGGACCGCGCAGGGGGCGTCGCGGGTGGCGTGGGTGGAGACGCTGCCGAGAAAGAGGCGGCGCAGGACCCCGTAGTGCCCGCGGGAGCCGAGGACCAGCAGGTCGGCCTCGGCGGCGGCTTCGGCGACCACGTGGTTGGGGGCGCCGTGGAGGAGGCGGGCGTGCGCGCTGACTCCGGCCGGCACCGACTCCAGCGCCCGTGCCAGGTGGCGCTGCATGCGCGTCGCCTCCATCTCGATCGTCGCCACCGACTGCATGCCGGTGGTGTCGATGGCGGGGTCGGCGGCGCCGAGCAGCAGCAGCGAGGCTCCGGTTCGCTCGGCCAGGTCGATCGCCGTCCGCAGGGCCTCGCCGGAGGCCCGGCTGCCGTCGTATCCGACCGCGATCTCACGCAGCTCGAGGCCCCGCTCGGCCAGCTCCAGCGGCGCGATCGCCACCGCGCAGGGGCAGTCGCTGAGGATCCGTTCGCCGAAGCTTCCCGGCAGGACGCGCCCGCAGCGCCCGTGCTTGGCCGAGCCGACGACGATCACGTCGGCGCCCTCGGCGGCGGCCAGCTCCTGCAGGCGCTCGGCGGCGGCGCGGTCGCCGTGGGCGTCGATCGTCGGCACCACCAGCTCGCCGCCGGTGGCGGCGCACAGCGCCTCGCCGAGGACCATCGCATCGCGCGACCCGGGGCTGCCGTCGAAGCCGACCATCACCTTCATCGCCGGCCAACATAGGAGCGGCGGGCGCGGTCGCCATCCGTGTTGTCCCACACGCAACGGCGGGACGCGGCGCTACGCTGAGGAGGTGAGCGAGGATGCGGGGGCTGGAGCGGGAATCACGGTCGTCTTGGTCGACGACCACGCCGTCGTCCGCAGCGCCCTGCGGGCGCTGCTGGAGGCGCAGGCCGGGCTCGTCGTGGCGGCCGAGTTCGGTGACCTCGCCGGGGCCCGCGTCGCGCTCGCGGACGAGCCGCCCCATGTATTGGTGCTCGACGTCAACCTGCCCGACGGGACCGCGGTCGACGCGGTCGCCGAGCTGCGGGCGCTGGCGCCGGGCACCGCGATCGTCCTGCTGACGATGGAACGCGACCTCAGCCTGGCCCGGCGGGCGCTCGACGACGGCGCCCTCGGCTACCTGTTCAAGGACGCTGCCCACCTCGAGCTGATCGACGCGGTGCGGGCGGCCGCGGAGGGGAAGCGCTACCTGCCGGCCGCGATCTCGGCCGGGCTCTCGAAGAAGGACGGGGGGGAGGAGGACGAGCGCCAGGCGCTCTCCCCGCGCGAGGTCGAGGTGCTGCGGCTGATGGCGCTCGGCCACACCAACCGCGAGATCGCCGAACAGCTGGAGCTGAGCGTGCGCACGGTCGAGACCCACCGCTCCCACATCCA
>JBFXEM010000079.1:0-7617 GCA_050180135.1 Solirubrobacterales bacterium
GAAGTCGTCGCGCTCTTCGATCAGCCCGCTGAGGATCAGCGCCCGCGCCAGGGTGATGATCCCGACCATCAGCAGGGTGCCGCCCAGCAGCGCGTAGACGATCGAGTCGAGCTCTTCTTCGCCGATCCTGCTCTGCAGGATCGAGATCGCCCAGACGCCGATCACCGCGGCGGGGACGCTGCCGGCCGCCATCCAGTAGGCGAGCGGCTTGTTGACCGTGCCCATTTTCAGGTGGCGCCAGCCGCCGACCGTCTTCGTCACCGCCGCGTAGAAGATGTCGGTGCCGATCGCGGTCACCGGCTTGATCCCGAACAGCAGGATGAGCAGGGGCGTCATCAGGGTGCCGCCACCCATGCCGGTCATGCCGACCATCGCTCCGATGCCGAAGCCGAAAATGACTATTGCCGGGTCCATGCTGCTGGCCGCACTGGGTACTAATCGACTTTCCTGACCTGCTTGGTCGGGAGTGCGGTGTGCGGCAGGATACCAGCGATGAACGTCTCGATTGGCGCGGTTGCGCATTCCTACGGCGACCTGCGCACGATCGAGCGCCTCGACCTCAGGGTCGAGCCGCAGGGCGTGGTCGGGCTGGTCGGACCCTCGGGCTGCGGCAAGTCGACCCTGCTGGAGCTGATCTGCGGGCTGCAGGACCCCGGCACCGGCACGATCGAGGTCGGCCGCGAGTCCTCGGCCAAGGGCCGGCTCGGCAGCTGCGCCTACATGCCTCAGCGCGACCAGTTGCTGCCCTGGTACTCGGCGCTCGACAACGCCGCCCTGGCGCTGCGCAACCGCGGCCAGAGCCGGGCCGAGGCGCGCGCGGGAGCGGCCCCGCTGTTCGAGCGCTTCGGACTCGCCGGCTTCGAGGCCAGCGCCCCCCAAGACCTCTCGGGCGGGATGCGCCAGCGGGTCGCCTTCCTGCGTACGCTGGTCTCCGGCAAGCCGGTGCTGGCGCTCGACGAGCCCTTCGCCGCCCTCGACGCGATCACCCGCGGCGAGATGCAGGAGTGGCTGGCGGCGGCCCTGCGGGCCGACCCCCGCACCGTCGTCCTCGTTACCCACGACGTCGAGGAGGCGCTCTACTTGGCCGACCACGTGGTCGTGCTCTCGTCCCGCCCGGCCCGCATCGTCGCCGAGCTGCGAGCGCCCGACCCGCGCGCGCTCGACCGCGACGCCGCCGTCACCGACGCCGCCTTCATCGCCGTCCGCGAAGCGGCCCTGCGGGCGCTGCACGGTGGCTCGCGGTGAAGCGCTGGCTCTACCCGGCGCTGCTGCTGGCGGCGCTGATCGCGCTCTGGCAGCTGGCCGCGAGCAGCGGCTTCCTCGCCGACGTGCTCGGCGTCGAAGAGTTCCTGGTCCCCTCCCCCGCCGAAGTCGCCAGCTCGCTCTGGGAGAACCGCTCGATCCTGCTCGAAAACGCCTGGGTCACCCTGCAGGAGATCGCGCTCGGGCTCGCCTTCGCGATCGCGGTCGGGCTCCTCTTCGCGATCGCGATGAACTTCTCCGAAGCGGTGCGGCTGGCCAGCTACCCGCTGGTCATCGCCTCGCAAGCGATCCCGATCATCGTCATCGCTCCGATCCTGATCATCTGGCTCGGCTTCGGCCTGGCTCCGAAGATCCTCGTGATCGCGCTGATCTGCTTCTTCCCAATCACCGTCGCCACCCTCGACGGCCTCAGCTCGGTGGACCAGGCGGCGATCAAGCTGATGCGGACGCTCTACGCCTCGCGCTGGCAGATCTTCTGGCGAGTCGAAGCCCCGGCCGCCCTGCCCTCTTTCTTCAGCGGCGCCAAGATCGCCGCCGCGGTGGCGCCGATCGGCGCTGTCTTCGCCGAGTGGGTCGCCTCCAACCAGGGACTCGGGCACCTGATCCTCAACTACAACGCCAATTACCAGGTCGCCGACATGTTCGCCGCAACCGTCGTCCTGACCGTGATCGCCATCGGGTTCTTTGGGCTCCTGGCCCTCGTAGAGCGCCGCGTCGTCACTTGGCGATAGAACACAGGGGATGAAGCCCCCCCGCATCCGCCTGCTGGCAGTTGCCGTCGCCGCCCTCCTGCTGACCCTCGCGCTGGCTGCCTGCGGCGAGAAGTCAGAGGACGAAAGCGGCGAGACGCAGGCGCTCTCGCTGGCGCTCGACTTCTACCCCAACCCCGATCACGCCGGGATCTACATGGCGCAGAAGCTCGGTTACTTCGAGGAAGCCGGGGTCGACGTCGGGATCGAAGCGCCGACCGACCCCTCGCTGCCGATCAAACAGGTCGCCGCCGGCCGCACCGACCTGGCGATCTCCTACGAGCCCGAGGTCGTGCTGGCCCGCGAGCAGGGGCTCGACGTGGTCGCCGTCGCCGCCGTCGTCAACCAGCCGCTTACCTCGATGATCTGGCTGGCGAAATCGGGGATCAACGGCATCCCCAGCCTCAAAGGCAAGACCGTCGCCTACGCCGGCATTCCCTACCAGGAGGCCTTCCTGGAGACGATCCTCGCCCGCGCCGGTCTCACCACCGCTGACGTGAAGGCGGTCAACGTCGGCTTCAACCTGCTCCCCGCGCTGGTCGGCGGCAGTGCCGAGGCGATGCTCGGCGGCTTCCAGAACGTCGAGGGCGTGGACCTGCGCGAACGCGGCCTCAAACCGGTCGTGACCCCCGTCGACCAGCTCGGCGTCCCCACCTACGACGAGCTGGTGCTGGTCGCCAACCGCAAGGCGCTGGAGGAAGACCCCGAGAAGTACCGCCTCTTCATCGCCGCCCTTGAGCGCGGCACCAACGCCGCCGTCGAACAGCCCGCCGCCGCCGCCGAGGCGATCCTCGAGGCCAACCCGGCGCTGGAACCGAAACTGACCAAGGCCGAGGTCGAAGCGACGCTGCCGCTGCTGGGCGCGCGCACGGAGGGACAGCCCTACGGCTACATGGACCCCGCCGCGTGGGAAGCCTTCGCCGGCTGGATGCGAGACAACGAGCTGATCGAGTCGCTGCCGAGCGCCGCCGAACTGCTGACCAACGCTTACTTGCCGGGCACGATCCCCGAGTAGCCGAGGGCGCCCTCGCGCAGCAGCTTGGTGATCGCCGCCTCGGGCATGGCAGCGTGGAAGAGGTGGCCCTGGGCGTAATCGCAACCGAGCCGGCGCAGCTCGGCCAGCTGGACCTCGTTCTCGACGCCCTCGGCGATCACCTCGAGCGAGAGCGCCCGCGCCATCCCGATGATCGCCTCGACGATCGCGGTGCGCTCCTGCTCGATCCCGAGGGCATCGACGAAGGAGCGGTCGATCTTCAGCGCGTGGAAGGGGTACCGGTTGAGGTAGGCGAGCGAGGAGTAGCCGGTGCCGAAGTCGTCGAGGACGAGGCGGACGCCGATCTCGCTCAGCGCTTCCAGCGAGGCGATCGCCGAGGCCGACTCCTCGACCAGCACGCTCTCGGTGATCTCCAGCCGCAGGTGCACAGGGTCGATGCCGGTGCGGGCGATGATCTCGGCGACCGTGGCGGGCAGGTCGCGGTGGGCCACCTGACGGGCGGAGAGGTTGACGGCGACGTCGAAGGGGCGGGCGTCGGGGCGCTGCTGGTGCCAAGCGACGGCCTGGCGGCAGGCGCGCTCCTGCACCCAGCGGCCCAACGGCTCGATCAGGCCGCTGTCCTCGGCGATCGAGACGAACTCGGCCGGGTCGAGCAGGCCGCGCTCAGGGTGCTGCCAGCGGACCAGCGCCTCGAGGCCGCTGATCTCGCCGGTGCGGAGGCTGACGACCGGCTGGTAGTGGAGCGCCAGCTCATCGCGGTCGAGCGCGTGGCGGAGCTCGCGTTCGACCTCCAGCCGCCGCATCGCCCCCGCCCGCATCTCGGCGTCGAAGAGGACGCAGCGGGCGCGGCCGCCTTCCTTGGCCCGGTACATGGCCGCGTCGGCGTCGCGGATCAGCAACTCGGCGTTGACCTGGCGCTCGGAGCTGCGGGCGACGGCGATGCCGATGCTGGAACTGACGAAGTGCTCGACCCCGTCGATCGAGAAGGGCTGGGTGAAGGCCGAAGCGACGCGGTCGGCGATCGCCACCGCCTCGCCCTCGTCGGCCAGGCGGTCGATCAGGATCCCGAACTCGTCACCGCCGAAGCGGGCGACGATGTCGCCAGGGCGCAGGTGACCCCGCAGGCGCGGCGCCACCGCCCGCAAGAGGGCGTCGCCGGCGTGGTGGCCGAGGCTGTCGTTGATCAGCTTGAAGTGGTCGAGGTCGAGGAAGAGGATGCCGACCGGCGAGCCCGAGCCCTCGGCCCGCCGCAGCGCGTCGCCGAGCGCGTCGACGAAGGAGAGCCGGTTGGGCAGCCCGGTCAGCGAGTCGTGGAGGACGCGGTGGCGCAGCGCTTGGTCGGCGGCATGGCGCTCGAAGGCGTCGGCCAGGACGTTGGCGGCGCCCTGGACGAAGGGGACGTCTTTGGCGCTGAAGCGACTCGGCTCGGTGGCGTGGACGTCGAGGACTCCGAAGGGGCGGTCCTTGCCGTCGATCATCACCGCGAGGCTGCTGGTGGCGCCGAAGACGCGCAGGACCGGCGGCATCGTGAAGCGTTCCTCCTCGGTCCAGTCGCGGACGATCGCCGGCGTGCCGGAATCGAGCGCGGCGCCGGCGTGGGAGTCGCGGGCGGCGGAGACGCGACGACCGGCGCCGATCACCTCCTCGTCGAGGCCGGCCCGCAGGTGCAGGCGGCGGCCGTCACGGCCGACCTCCCAGATGCAGGCCGTGTGGATTCCGTCCACTTCACTGATCAGGTTGACCGCGGCCTGCATCAGCTGGTCGGGGTCGCCGTCCTTCAGCGCTCGCTCGCCGAGCCGGGCGACGACCGCCTGCTGCGCCAACGCCCGCTGCAGCTCGGCCTCTGCCAGCTTGCGCTCGCTGATGTCGTAGAGGACTCCGTGCCAGACCGGGATCCCCTTGTCGTCGCGCTCCAGGACGGCCTCGTCGAGCATCCAGACGACCTTGCCCGAGCGCGTCCGCATCCGGTATTCGGTCGGGCTGGTGTTGCGGTCGCCGAGGTAGTCCTCTTTTTCGATCGCCAGCGCCGACTCACGGTCGTCGGGGTGCAGCATCCGCGCCCAGAGGCCGGGGTCGCGCTTGAACTCCTCGGCGGTGTAGCCGAGGATCTCCTCGACCTGCGGGCTGACGTAGCGCCAGGCGCCCATCTCGCCCAGCTCGGCCGCGTAGACGATGACCGGCAGCCGCTCGACCAGGCGTCGGTAATCCTCGCCGCGGGCAGCGATCTGGTCGAGGAACTCGTCGACCTCGTGATCGGGCCAGTTTCTGTCTCCGGGCTCCCGCATCTGCGTCTCTATCGACAGGCACGGCTCAGCCTTGACCTTTGGGCGCGAGATCGACGCTACTGGGCAATCAGCTCGATGATCCCGCGCAGGACCAGGAGGCCGCCGATCACTCCGGCGCCGACGACCGCCGCCTGGCGGCCGTTGCGGGAGAGCCAGGCGCGGAAGCGAGTCACCGTGTCCTTGGTCCAGTCGGGCGCGAAGGCGTAGCCGAGCAGCGGCAGCTCGATCAGCAGCAGCTGGATCACGCAGAAGGTGACGACCAGGAGGACGATCTCGACCGGGCTGGCATCGAGCTTCGCCATCCGGCTGAGCGCGGTCAGGTAGGAGACGCCGGGGAGGGTGAGGAGGATGCCGGCGACGAAGGTGAGCCGCGGGTCCCCCCTGCCGATCATCCGTTCGGGCAGCGATTCCTTCGTCTTGCCTTCGGCTTCGGCCTGCTTCTGTTCCCTGCGGCGCCGACGGCGCTCGCGCAGCGGTTCGGCGCGACCGCTGCCGAGCACGAAGGCGACCACCAGCAGCAGCGCCCCGAGGACCAGGTCCTCGCCGGGGCCGAGGGTGTTCTTGGAGGTGCTGACGGCGGCCGTGCCGTCAAGCTCGAAGACGATCAGCAGTCCGAGCGTGATGCTGGTCAGATAGGCGCCCAGCAGGTAGCCGAGCATCAGCCGCTTCGGGTTCGGCAGCAACATCATGATCGTCACCGCCGCCAGCAGGGTCGGCGTGAACATCGCCAGCAGTGAGAGCACGAAGATGCTCGACAGGTCGCCGCTCAATGCGCTTCTCCCCAGATCACGCCGGCATTCTCGCCGACGCAGGGGGATATGTGGAGTGCCCAACTGGCTGTGCAGCCAGGACAGATCGATTCTACGTCGATCCATGTAGCCTCCGCGGGCAATTTCACGCACTTAAAGGAGAGGGAAGAGGATGGGACTACTGGACGGTAAAGCGGCGATCGTGACCGGTTCGGCGCGCGGGATCGGCCGGGCCACGGCCGAGCTGATGGCCGCCGAGGGCGCGAAGGTGCTGATCAACGATCTCGATGCCGACGTCGCCGAGCAGACGGCCGGTGAGATCGACGGCGAGACCGCGGTCCACGCCGGTGACCTGACCGCGCCCGACGGCGCCGACCAGCTCGTCGCCGCCGCCGTCGACGCCTTCGGCGCCGTCGACATCGTCGTCAACAACGCCGGCTACACCTGGGACGGCGTCGTCCACAAGATGAGCGACGAGCAGTTCCAGGCGATGATCGACATCCACACGATCGTCCCCTTCCGGGTGGCGCGGGCGCTGGCCCCGCACTGGCGCGAGGCGGCGAAGGCCGAGCGCGGCGAAGACAAAGAGGTCTTCCGCAAGCTGATCAACATCTCCTCGACCTCGGGGACGATGGGCAACCCCGGCCAGGCCAATTACTCGGCCGGCAAGATGGGCGTCGTCGGCCTGACCAAAACCCTCGCCAAGGAGTGGGGGCAGTTCAAGGTCAACGTCAACGCGGTCGCCTTCGGCTTCGTCGACACCCGCCTCACCGCGGCCAAAGAGGAGGGCGGCGAGATGACCGCTCCCGGTGGCGAGAAGATCGAGCTCGGCATTCCCGAGCAGATGCGGGCGATGGCCCAGGCCGTGATCCCGCTCGGCCGCGCCGCCCAGCCCAACGAGGCTGCCGGCCCGGTGCTGTTCCTCGCCTCGCCCCTGGCCAACTACGTGCACGGCCAGGTCCTCAACGTGACCGGCGGCATGTTCGGCGGGATGTACACCTGAGCGACACGGCGACAGCAGGCAGGTCGGCCCCCCGCTACCTCGACGTGGCGGATCGGGTCTGGCCTGCCCTGCATCGCTTCATGGGCGCCCACACCTTCCTCTACCGGCACACGGGCGGGCGGATCGGCCAGTCCTTTCCGGGGGTCAGGGGGAAGATGCTGCTGCTCGACCACGTCGGCGCCAAGAGCGGCACCCACCGCACGTCCCCCCTGCTCTACGTCGACGACGGCTCCGACGTCGTCATCGTCGCCTCCAAAGGCGGCTTCCCCAAGCACCCGGCCTGGTACCACAACCTCCTCGCCAACCCGGACACCACGGTCCAGATCGGCAGCGAGCGCCGCCCGGTCCACGCCCGCGTCGCCCGACCCGAGGAGCGCGAGCGCCTCTGGGAGATGGCGGAACGGGCCTACGGTGGCTACCGCGACTACAAGGCCCGGACCGACCGCGAGATCCCGCTCGTCGTGCTCGAGCCGCGGACTGCATAGACGGCATAGTTCGAGCCGTGGTCGGGGAGGGCCGTGGGGTTCCTCTGCCTGAAGCCGGCGCGCAGCGGGTGCGAGCCCCGGAGGGGCGG
>JBFXEM010000080.1:0-7519 GCA_050180135.1 Solirubrobacterales bacterium
GCGGCTTCTCCACCCTCTACGCCGAGCTCGGCAACCTCGAGCTGCTCGGCACCGCCCGCCGCGGCTACTTCGTCGAGGGCCTCGGCGGCGCCCAGTTCGCGCTGCCCGGCGCGGTCGAGCGGCTGCGCTCCCTGCCCGAAGCCGACGGCTCCTATCTCCTCCTCGCCGCCACCGACCCCGCCAACCCATACGGCGCCTCGCTGCCCTGGCCGAAGCTCGAGGGGGGCCGCCGTCCCGGCCGTACCCCGGGCGCCCACCTACTGCTGCGCGACGGCGAGCCGGTCGTCTTCCTCGAGCGCGGCGGCCGCGGCCTCTTACGATTGACACGGTTGGAGGACGGCGACCTGGAAGCGGCGATGCAGGCCCTCGCCGACGCCGTCAGCGCCGGCCAGCTGCCGAAACTGGCGATCGAGAAACTCGACGGCGAGGCGGTGATCGGGTCCGGCCACGAGGAGGCTCTGATCGGCGCCGGCTTCGCCCGCGGTCCGCGCAAACTGACCGCCTCGGCGCGCTGAGCTTTGAGTCTCTTCCCCCGATCGGGATAATCACCTCGATGGGGAGCGTCGAGAGCCAGACCGCGGTCGAGCTGCTGAAGAGCGTCGCTCTTTTCGCCGACCTCGAGGAGGGCGAGCTGGAGCGCTTCTCGCACGTCGCCGTGCCCCGAACCTTCCCGGCCGGCACCCGCGTCTTCCACGAGGGCGACAGCTCCGATGCCTGCTACATCGTCAAGGAGGGCAGCTTCCGGGTCACCCGCGAGCATTCCGACGGCCGCGCCATCACCCTCGCCACCCTCGGCCCCGGCGAGATCTTCGGCGAGCTGGCGATGCTCGACGGCGACAGCCGCTCGGCCAGTGCCGAGGCGCTGACCGACGGCGAGCTGCTGGCGCTGCCGGCCAACGACGTGCGCTCGCTGCTCGCCCGCCACCCGGAGATCGCCCTGAAGCTGGTCGCCGGCCTGGTCCGCCGCCTGCGCGCCGCCAACGTGCGGCTCAGCCGCCAGTCCTTCCAGACCGTGCCCAGTCGCGTCGCCGGCATCCTCGCCCAGCTCGCCCGCGAGCACGCTGACGGCCAGGGCCCCGGCGAAGAGGTGACGATCCGGATGAACCAGACCGACCTCGCCCAGCTCGCCGGCACCTCGCGGGAGAGCGTCAGCCGCTTCCTCGCCGAGCTCGAGCGCGCCGGCGTCGTCCGCTCCGGTCGTGGCCGCGTCACCGTTCTCGAGCCGCCGAAGCTGCGCAACTACATCTACTGAGGCCGGAGTCTGGTGACCGTCATGCTTGGCGCTGCCGCGAACCTGGAGCTCCCCTTTCGCTGGGAAGGGGTCGACTGCCTGGTCGCGGTCGAGGTCGGAGTCAACGACGATCCCGCCGCCCTCGGCTGTGGCGAGGACGCGCTCGGCTTTCCATACTGCCGGGCCACCGTCTCGCCGCCGGCCGCCGGCTATGCCGACGCGATGGGCTGGGTCCAGCTGGTCGACTGGACCCATATGGGGCGGGGCTTTCGGATCGACCCGTTTGCCCCGCTCGGCGAGGTTTCGCATCCCTTCGGGTTCTTCGGCTTCGCGCCGACCATGTTCGACGCCCCTCACCACGACGAAGAGCGGCGCGACGACGACTTCCTCGCTCACTCCTTCCTCTGTGGCCTCGGCGGCGAGCTGTTCGAGTTTCGCCGCGAAGCCAGGGCCGTGGTCGGATTCGAGTGGGGCTTCTCGATCCGCGAGCGGCGGATCGAGATCGCCGACCCCGCTCCGCTCGGCCCGGGCGAATGGGACCGCCACCGCGCCTACCTGCGGGAATCCCATCCAGCCTGGTCGTTCGGGGAGGGCTTCCAGGAGAGCCGGCTGGGGCCGTGACCGATTTCGCCGACCGCCGCGCTCGCATGGTCGAGCGGCAGTTGCGCGGGCGGGGGATCGAGGACGAGCGGGTGCTGGCGGCGATGGGGCGGGTGCCGCGGGAGCGGTTCGTGCCCGAGCGCCTGCGCCGTCGCGCCTACGACGATTCGGCGCTGCCGATCGGCGCCGAGCAGACGATCTCCCAGCCCTGGATCGTCGCCGCGATCTGCCAGGCGCTGGAGCTGCGCGGCACCGAGCGCGTGCTCGAGGTCGGGACCGGGTCCGGCTACTCGGCCGCGGTGCTGGCGCTGTTGGCGGCCGAGGTGATCGGGATCGAGCGTCACGAGTCCCTCGCTCGCGAAGCTGCGGCGGCGCTGGACTCAATCGGCGCCGACAACGTCCAGGTCCTGGTCGGCGACGGCAGTCGCGGCTACCCGCAGGGGGCGCCCTACGAGGCGATCGCCGTCCATGCCGCGGCCCCGGCGCCGCCGCCGGCGCTGATCGCCCAACTGGCGGAGGGGGGCCGCATGGTCGTTCCGGTCGCCGGCGACGGCGGCGACGAGCTGACGCTCCTGCGCCGGCACGGAGAGGCGGTCGAGCCTGAGGCGATCGCGCCCTGCCGCTTCGTGCCGCTGATCGGCGAGGAGGGGTTCTAGCTAGGAGGGATTGGCGCGCCTGGCTCAGCAGCTCTGGGGCTGCGGGTCCTTTGGATCCTTCAGCACTTCGTCATCGCCGCCGCCGCAGGAGATCTGCTTGTCGCGCTGGCCGTCGATCGCGTCGATGAAGTCGTTGCCGCCACGGCCGACGAAGGTGTCGGCACCGAGGTGCCCGAGGAAGCTGTTGTCGCCGTTGTCGCCGATCAGGACATCGGCGCCGTCGGATCCCTCCAGGCTCTCGTTGTTGGCCTTGACGTCGTCGAGGCTGCCGCAGCCTTTGGGGCCACCGCCGCCGCCGAGGCTGGCGCGGACACCGGTGCTGGAGCGGGCGTAGGAGACCGTGTCCTCGCCGCTGCCCCCGTCGTAGCTATTGCCCTGGCAGACGGGGACGGCGTTGACCAGGAGGTCGTTGCCGGCGCCGCCGCTGAGGCTGTCGCCGCCGGGATCGGCGTAGAGGACGTCGGAGCCGCCGTTGCCGACCAGGGTGTCGTTGCCGTTGTCGGGGCCGTTGTAGTTCTCGCCCGCTTCGAGCACGTCGTCGCCGGCGCCGCCGACCACGGTGTCGCTGCCGGCGTTGCCGTTGATCCGGACTTTGGCGCTGCCGGGGACGCTGCCGTCGATCTCGAGGTCGTCGTCGCCGGCGCCGCCGGTGACCACGACGAGGGCCAGCGGCGCCGGGCCCGGGCAGGAGGCGGCGGTTTCGTTGCCGGGCGCGCTGACGCAGCCGCCACCGGCGTAGATCGGGCCGGTGTCGGTGATCGACCAGGCGCCGGCGACGTAGCCGATGTGGATCGCGTCGGAGCCGTTTCCGCCCTGGACGACGAGGCTGGCGCCGTCGAGGCCCTGGTTGAGGATCACCGAGGGGACGCCCGGGGGCGGCGGTGCTTCCGGGCCGCAGGAAGTCTCGACCGCGAAGCCGTTGCACTGGTCGGTGCCGGGGCCGCCGAAGGCTTCGCCGCCACCGCCGCCGCTCTCGAGGGTGTCGTCGCCGACGCCGCCGTCGAGGCGGTTTTCCTGCTCGTCGCCGGTGATCGTGTCGGCCTGCGGGGAGCCGACCACGTCCTCGAAGCCGCTGAGGTCGTCGTGGCCGTCGCCTTTGGCCTTCTCGGTCCCGAGGTCGACGACGATGCCGCCGCGGGTGGCGCTGGCGTAGGAAACGATGTCGCCGGTGCCGCCACCGCCGGAGAGGGTGTCGGTGCCGGAGTCGCCGCGGACGATGTCGCCGTCGCCGTCGCCGCCGTCGACCGTGTCGATGCCGGCGCCACCGAAGACTTCGTCGCCGCCGCCACCGCCGTCGAGGTTGGAGTCGTCGCCGGGCCCGCCTTCGATGCGGTCGTCGTCGGGCCCGCCGAGCATCGTGTCGTTGCCCTTGTCGCCGTGCAGGAGGTCTTCGCCGCCAGCGCCGACGATCTCGTCGCTGCCCTGTTCGCCGTCGACGAAGTCGTTGCCGCCGCCGCCGTCGAGCTTGTCGGGCCCCTTGAAGCCGACCAGGGTGTCGTCGTCACCGCCGCCGTAGAGCGTGTCGGCGCCTTTGGAGCCGGAGAGCTGGTCCTCGCCACCGCCGCCGCTGAGCAGGTCGGAGCCGGTTTCGCCGAGCAGGGTGTCGTCGCCCTCGTCGCCGTAGAGGGAGTCGTAGCCCTTGCCGCCCTTGAGGACGTCGTCGCCCGGGCCGCCGCAGATCGTGTCGTTGCCGTTGCGACCGCCGCTGATCTTGTCGTCGCCACCGCCGCCGTAGATGACGTCGCTGGCGCCGCGGCCGACGATCGTGTCGTCGCCCGGGGTGCCCATGATCGTCACCCGCTTGCCGGCGCAGGTCTTGGCTGCCGCCTGGGAGGCGAGCGGGATCGCGAGCAGGGCCACGAGGGCTCCCAGGGCGAGCAGGAAGAAGCGGATGCGGTTGGTCTGGTTGATGGCCACGGTCTTCCATCGGTCGCCCCCGCGAAAACTCGAATCGTGGCTCGGACGAATGTCCATCCGTCCAGTGGGGTTGACGCGCTTGGCCGCTGGGACACGTGGCGGCGGCGAGAATCACCCGCCCAGCCCGGTCCTATACGCTCGCGGCGCAAATGAGGGGTGGCACTTACGTTCTGAACTTCTACTCGGCGGTCTTCATCGACCAGCTGAAGCGCGGTCGTAAGACGGCGACGATTCGGCTCGGCGACAAGAGCAACAAGTACGAGCGTGGCCAGGTCGTCTGGATCACGGTCGGCTTCCGCCACAGCCCGCGCGAGAAGATCTTCACGGCGGTGATCGACGACGTCGAGGTGAAGAAGGTCGGCGATCTCTCACGCCGCGACATCGAGCACGACAATCCCGAGTTCCGCCGCCTCGAGGAGACGATCAAGTCGCTCGAGCAGCTCTACAGCCGGCCGGTCTCCGAGGACGACACGGTCACGGTGATCCGCTTCTCGCAGATCGTCGAGCCGCCGCGCGCGCATCTCGGCAACGGGGAGACGCCGCGCCACAACTGAGGTTGCGGGCGTCGACCATCTAGCCTGGAGGGCGATGGCCGAGTACGCGTTCCTCACCACCTGGTTGCTGGAGTCACCGCGCGAGCCGGTCTTCGAGGCGATCCACGACCAGGCCAGCTGGCCGCGCTGGTGGCGTGGGGTGGAGGAGGCCGAGGAGATCTCGCGGCCGCCCGGGGGTGGCGACGTCGGCACCGTTTCGCGGATGGTCTGGAAGAGCCTGCTGCCTTACCGGGTCGAGTTCGAGGTGACGACGACCCGGGTCGAGCGCCCGACCCTGCTGGAAGGCCACGCGGTCGGCGAGCTGGAAGGGACCGGGCGCTGGCGCTTCTACGAGCAGGACGGGGTCACCGCCGTCCTCTACGAGTGGAACGTGGCGACGACGAGGCCCTGGATGAACCGCCTGGCGCCGCTGCTGCGGCCGGCCTTCGAGTGGAACCACGACTGGGTGATGGCGCGCGGCGGCGAAGGGATCGCGAGCCTGCTCGACTGCCGCCTACTTGCGGCCGACTAGCTCGGCTCGCTATCTTTCACTTTGGTTGGCACTCTGGGTATGAGAGTGCCAAAGCCGCGAGGACGCCGGAAAGGGCTCCAGAGCGGCATTTCCCGACTTTTCCCACCAGAAGACACTTACCGATGACGGAGGTATACGAATGAAGCTGAAGCCCCTCGGGGACCGGCTGATCGTCAAGCCGATCGAGGAGGAGGAGACGACCGCCAGCGGCATCGTCCTCCCCGACACGGCCAAAGAGAAGCCGCAGAAGGGCAAGGTCGTCGCAGTCGGCGACGGCGCCATCAACGAGGACGGCAACCGCCGGCCGCTCGACGTCGCGGAGGGGGACGAGGTCCTCTACTCCAAATACGGCGGCACCGAGGTCACCGTCGAGGGCGACGAACTGCTCGTCCTGCGTGAGTCGGACGTCCTGGCCAAGCTCGGCTAGAGACCACCCACCCGGACTTAAGAACCAAGGAGGACTGAAAACACATGGCTCATAAGGAGCTGAAGTTCGCAGAGGAGGCCAGAGGGTCCCTGCAGGCTGGCGTCGACGCTGTCGCCAACGCCGTCAAAGTGACCCTCGGCCCGAAAGGCCGTTACGTCGTGCTCGACAAAAAGTTCGGCGCACCGACGATCACCAACGACGGCGTCACCATCGCCCGCGAGGTCGAGGTCGAGGACGTCTTCGAGAACCAGGGCGCCCAGCTCGTTCGCGAGGTCGCCACGGCGACCAACGACGTCGCCGGTGACGGCACCACCACCGCCACCCTGCTGGCCCAGATCATCGTTCGCCAGGGCCTCAAGAACGTGGCCGCCGGCGCCAACCCGCTGGCCCTGCGCCGCGGCATCGAGAAGGCAGTCGACGCTGTCGTCGAGAACCTTCGCGAGAAGCAGTCCAAAGAGGTCGCCGGCAAGGAGCAGATCGCTCGTGTCGCCGCCATCTCCGCCGGTGACGACGAGATCGGCAACGTGATCGCCGACGCGATCGAGAAAGTCGGCAAAGACGGCGTCGTCAACGTCGAGGAGGGCCAGACCTTCGGCATGGAGCTGGAGTTCACCGAGGGCATGCAGTTCGACAAGGGCTACATCTCGCCCTACATGGTCACCGACCAGGACCGCATGGAGGCCGTGCTCGAGGACCCGTACATCCTCATCGCCAACCAGAAAATCGGCTCCGTGCGGGACATCCTGCCGGTGCTCGAGCAGGTCATGCAGGGCGGCAAGCCGTTGCTGATCGTGGCCGAGGACGTCGAGGGCGAGTGCCTCGCGACCCTGGTCGTGAACAAGCTGCGGGGCACCTTCACCGGTGTCGCCGTCAAAGCCCCCGGCTTCGGCGACCGCCGCAAGCGGATGCTCGAGGACATCGCCGTCCTCACCGGCGGCGAGGTGATCACCGAGGAGATGGGTCTCAAACTCGAGAACACCCAGCTCGCTCAGCTCGGTAAGGCGCGCCGCGTCGTCGTCTCCAAGGACACGACCACGGTGATCGACGGTGCCGGTGGCGCCGACGACATCAAGGGCCGGATCAAGCAGATCAAACAGGAGATCGAGAACACCGACTCCGACTTCGATCGCGAGAAGCTCCAGGAGCGCCTCGCGAAGCTCGCCGGAGGTGTCGCGGTGGTCAAGGTCGGCGCCGCCACCGAGACCGAGATGAAGGAGAAAAAGCACCGCGTCGAGGACGCGCTGCAGGCGACCCGCGCCGCGCTCGAGGAGGGCGTCGTCCCGGGTGGTGGCGTTGCTCTGCTGAACGCCCAGAGCGGTCTCGACCCCGAGAAGCTCACCAAGGAGGCCGACGAGGTCACCGGCGCGCGGATCATCCACCGCTCGCTCGAGGAGCCGGTCCGCCAGATCGCCGAGAACTCCGGCCTGGAGGGCTCGGTTGTCGTCAACGCCGTCCGCGACCTGAAGGCCGGCGAAGGCCTCAACGCCGCGACCGGTGAGTACGGCGACCTGATCAAGGCCGGCGTCATCGACCCGACCATGGTCACCCGCTCGGCGCTGCAGAACGCGGCCTCGATCGCGAAGAACATCCTCGTGACCGAGGCGATCATCGCCGAGCCGCCGG
>JBFXEM010000081.1:0-7429 GCA_050180135.1 Solirubrobacterales bacterium
TGGACGAGGAAGGCGAGACGGTGACGCTGGAGGCGACGATTACCGACTCCTCCGGCAAGGTGGCGACCACGTCGATCGACGTAGACGTCGCGGCGGCCCCGGTGACCCCGCCGGCCGTCACCCCGCCGGCGCCGGCGCCGACTCCGACCCCGGTGGTCGGGCCGCCGACCATCAGCGGCATCGAGAAGGACAAGGAGAAGGGCACCGCGATGATGGCGGTCACGCTGCCGGGAGCCGGCAAGGTGACCATCTTCGGGTTCGGGGTCAAGAAGGTGACCAAATCGACCCCGGGCCCGGCTGAGTTCGTGTCCCTGATCAAGGCCACCGGCAAGAAGCTGAAAACCCTCAACAAGACGGGCAAGGTGACCGTGAAGGTGAAGATCAAGTTCACGGCTGCCGACGGGACCGTGGGCAAGAAGACCAAGAGCGTGACGCTGGTCAAGAAGTAGCGCCACGGATCAGCCGCATTGCGGCCCGCGACTCGAACCCTCCGTCGAGTCGCGGGCCGTTTGGTTTGGGGGTAAGGTCTTCGCGTGGTCCTCTACACCTGTGGACAGAAGAAGACCGGGCCGAGCTTCGCCCATCCCTGCGCCAAGGCCGGCAAGGCGCTCGACGACGCCGGCTACGAGTACGAGCTGAAGACGGTCGGCGGCTACCGGCTGATGCCCTGGACCTGGGGATCCCGCGACGAGGACCGGACCGAGATCAAGAAGCTGAGCGGCTCCAACGAGGTGCCGATCCTCGTGCTCGACAGCGGCGAGGTGATCTCCGGCTCCGGAACGATCGCGCGCTGGGCCAAGGAGCACCCGCTCTCGCCCGCCAAGACCGGCAGCTAGAAGAGAGCCGCGATCACGATCGCGGTGGTCGCCACCACCGCGGTTCCGAAGAGGCCGCTGCCGACCTGGATGATCGTGCGGTTGAGCTCGGCGAAACCGGCGGTCGTATCGGCCCGCAACTGCCTGAAGCCCGCGTTCATCTCCCCCCGCAGCTGTTCGGAGCCCGCGTTCATCTCGGCCCGCAGCTGTTCGAAGCCCGCACTCATCTCGATTCGCAGCTGATTGTCGCCCGCCTGCATCTCGGTTCGCAGCTGCGCGAAACCTTCGTGCATCTCGTTGCGCAGTCGGACCTCTCCTTCCTGCATCTCCTTGCGGATCCGCACCTCGCTTTCCTGCATCTCGGTGCGCAGCTGCGCGAAGCCTTCGTGCATCTCGGCGCGGAGCCGGACCTCGCCTTCCTTCATCTCCGTACGGAGCTGCCCGAAGCCCGCATGCATCTCCGTCTGCAGCCCGTCAACGCGGCCGCTGAGGTCGTCCAGCCTCTGCTCGTTCCAGCTCTCGGTCATCACCACCATGATGACACGACTGTAGACAGAACGTTGCGACGCGTTACGCGCGCAAACGAAAAATTCCGTGGCGGACTCGTGCCTAAACCGCGACGAGCTCGCGGGCGGGGCGACGGGCCTCGATCACGACCGGGGTGCCGTCCTTGGGCGAGAGCGTGATGTTGCGGCGGCCGGTCTTCTCGGCGTCCGGGCTTGCCTTGCGCAGCTCGCAGCGGCTGAGCACCTCCCGCAGGACGATCCGCATCTCGAACTCGGCGAAGGAGGCGCCGATGCAGCGACGGATGCCGCCGCCGAAAGGGATCCAGCCGTAGGTGTCCGGCGGGTTGTCGAGGAAGCGCTCGGGGCGGAATTCGAACGGTTCGGGATAGACGTCGGCGCGGGTGTGGGTGAGCCAGATCGCCGGCGTCACGTCGGTGCCGGCCGGCAGCTCGAGCCCGTCGGCGACAAGCGGGGTGGCGAGGCGGCGGCCGGCCAGCGGGATCACCGGGCGCAGCCGCAGCGACTCGGAGATCGTCGCCCGCAGGTACTCGTCCTCGCCGGCCTCCAGCGAGTCGCGCAGCCGCTGCAGCGGCGCCCGGTGGCGCAGCAGCAGGTCGAAGGTCCAGGCCAGCGCCGTCGCGGTGGTCTCGTGGCCGGCCAGCAGCAAGGTCATCAGCTGGTCGCGCAGCTCCTTGTCGTCCATGCTGCCGCCGCCCTCGAACTCGGAGAGCATCAGCATCGAGAGGACGTCCTCGCGCTCGGCCAGGTCGGGCTTGGAGCGGTGCTCGGCGATCTCGGCGTAGAGCAGCTCGTCGACTTCCCGCAGCGCCCCCTCGAACTTCGCCCAGGGGCCGCGGCCGCCGAAGCGGCGCGTCGCCAGGCCGACGATCTGGGCCCGCGGCGAGGCGGTTTCCTGCAGCACGTTGGCGAGCATCGACCGCAGCCGCTCAAGGCGCGGCCCTTCGCTGACGCCGAAGACGACCCGCAGGATCACCTCCAGCGTGACGGCCTGCATCCTCGCGTGGATCGGGAACTCGCGCCCCAGCGGCCAGGAGTCGATCTCGGCCGTGACGATCTCCTCGACCGCCGCCTCGCAGGAGCGCATGCGCTCGCCGTGGAAGGCCGGCAACATCAGTTTGCGGCGCGAGAGGTGCTCGGCCCCTTCCTGGATCAGCAGCGAGCCGGAGCCGAGGATCGGCTCGAGAATGATGTTGCGGCCGGGCGGCAGCCCGTGCGAGCTCTCTCTATATAGGGCCTTGATCGCGACCGGGTCGGAGATCAGCACCATCGGCCGCTCGAAGCCGAGAAAGCGGACGCTGAAGGAGTCGCCGTACCTGCGCCGGCAGTCCTCCATGAAGGGAAGCGGCCGGAAGGCCCAGCGCAGGGTCTGCGAAAGCGAGCTTCCTTTCGGTTCGGGCGGCAGCGGCACGCTCCCGAGGATGGCAGGGATCGGCGTAACCGTGTTCCCGCTTCCCGGATGGTTAGCATCGACTTAATGACGACTCTCAACGATCTGAAGCTGCACTCCTCGGGCAAGGTGCGTGAGATCTACGAGTGGGACGACGACCTGCTGATGGTCGCCTCCGACCGGATCTCGATCTACGACGTGGTGATGCCGACCCCGGTCACCGACAAGGGCAAGGTGCTGAACCGGATGTCGGTCTTCTGGTTCGGGCTGACCGGGGACATCGTCCCTAACCACTTCATCTCCGAGGACGTGCCGGAGGAGGTCGCCGAACGGGCGATGCGGGTGCAGCGACTGCAGATGCACCCGGTCGAGTGCGTGGTCCGCGGCTACCTCTCAGGCTCGGGCTGGAAGGAATACAAGGAGTCCGGCGCCGTCTGCGGGATCGAGCTGCCGCCCGGGCTGGTCGAGTCCGACAAGCTGCCGGAGCCGATCTTCACGCCGGCGACCAAGGCCGAGATCGGTGACCACGACGAGAACGTCGACTTCGACCGCGCCGCCGCGATCGTCGGCGACCGCGGCCTGATGGAAGAGCTGCGCCGGATCTCGATCGCGGTCTACCAGCGCGGTGCCGACCACGCCGCCGAGCGCGGGATCATCCTCGCCGACACCAAGTTCGAGTTCGGCCGCGGCCCCGAGGCCGAGATCGTGCTCGGCGACGAGGTGCTGACTCCGGACTCCTCCCGCTTCTGGCCCGCCGACAGCTACGAGCCGGGCAAGACGCCCCCCTCCTTCGACAAGCAGTTCGTGCGCGACTGGGCCAGCGCTCAGGGCTGGGACAAATCGCCGCCGGCACCGGAGCTGCCGGCCGACGTCGTCGAGCAGACCCGCGGCAAATACGTCGAGGCGTTCGAGCGCATCACCGAAACGAGCTTTTGAAGGCGCGGGTGCTGATTCGCCCCAAGGAGGGCATCCTCGACCCCCAGGGCAAGGCGGTCGAGCGGGCGCTGCCTGCGCTCGGGTTCGAGGGCGTGGAGCACGTCCGGGTCGGCCGCATGGTCGAGCTCGAGGCCGAGGACCCGGAGCGGCTGGCGGAGCTCTGCGAGAAGCTCCTCGCCAACCCCTTGATCGAGGATTACGAGATTCAAACCCTGTGATCTGGGGCGTCGTCCAGTTCCCTGGTTCCTGCGACGAGCGGGACGCGCTGCACGCCTGCACAGTGGCGAGCGGTGAGGCGCGGATGATCTGGCACGAAGATCGCGACCTCGGCGGCGTCGACGGGGTGGTCGTCCCCGGCGGTTTCTCCTACGGCGACTATCTGCGGGCCGGCGCGCTCGCCCGCTTCTCGCCGGCGATGGAGGCGGTTGCAGCGCACGCGGCCGCCGGCAAGCCCGTGCTCGGCATCTGCAACGGCTTCCAGGTCCTCTGCGAGGCCGGCCTGCTCCCCGGCGCCCTGCTGCGCAACGACAACCTCCGCTTCGTCTGCCGCCAGGTCGACCTGCTCGAGGTCGACGGGCCGAAAAGTCGCGACATAGGCGACGAATCGGCCCGTCGGCTGTCGATCCCGGCCAAGCACGGGGAAGGCCGGTACTACGCGCCGGAGGAGGTGCTCGACGCGCTCGAGGCGGGCGGGCAGGTGGCCTACCGCTACGCGCCGGGGCAGAACCCGAACGGGTCGCTGCGCGACATCGCCGGCGTCACCAACGAGGCCGGCAACGTGCTCGGCCTGATGCCGCACCCCGAGCACGCGGTCGACCCGCTGACCGGGTCGACGGACGGGCTCAGGGTCTTCCAGCGGCTGGCGGAGCCGACGTGAGCGCAGCGACGCCGAAATACCGCGAGCTCGGGCTGACCGACAGCGAGTACGCGCTGATCGTCGAGAAGCTGGGCCGCGAGCCCAACGACGTCGAGCTGGCGATGTTCAGCCTGCTGTGGTCTGAGCACTGTGCCTACAAGCACTCGCGCAAACTGCTCGGCAAGCTGCCGAGCGAGGGCGAGCGGGTGGTGATGGGGCCGGGCGAGAACGCCGGCGCCGTCGACGTCGGCAACGGCTACGCGGTCGCCTTCAAGGTCGAGTCCCACAACCACCCGAGCGCGGTCGAACCGTTCCAGGGGGCGGCGACCGGGGTCGGCGGCATCCTCCGCGACGTCTTCGCGATCGGCGCCCGCCCGATCGCGATCCTCGACAGCCTCCGCTTCGGCGAGCTCGACTCGGTCCGCTCGCGCCACCTGCTCGACGGCGCCGTGCGCGGGATCGGCCACTACGGCAACTCGATCGGAGTCGCGACGGTCGGCGGCGAGGTGTACTTCGAGGAGCCCTACGAGCACAACTGCCTGGTCAACGCGATGTGCATCGGCCTGGCCCAGACCGAGGACATGGTCCGCGCCGCCGCCGCCGGCGTCGGCAACGCGGTCGTGCTGATGGGGGCGACGACCGGCCGCGACGGGATCGGCGGCGCCTCGGTGTTGGCCTCGGCCGAGCTCGGCGAGGGCGACGAGGCAAAGCGGCCGACGGTCCAGGTCGGCGACCCCTTCGAGGAGTCGAAGGTGCTGGAGTGCTGCCTGGAGCTGCTGGCCAAGGGCCTGTTGGTCTCGCTGCAGGACCTCGGCGCCGCCGGGCTCACCTCCTCGGCCGGTGAGATGGCCTCCGCCGGCGGGGTCGGGATCGATATCGACGTCGCCCGGGTGCCGCTGCGCGAGCCCGGCATGGAGCCCTTCGAGATCATGGTCTCCGAGTCGCAGGAGCGGATGCTGGCGGTGGTCGAGCCGGCTCGGGTCGCCGAGGTGCGGGCGATCTGCGAGAAGTGGCAGACCGGCTCGGCCGAGATCGGCGTCGTCACCGACACGGGGCAGGTCCGGATCCTCCGCGGCGATGACGTGGTCGGCGAGATGCCGGTCGAGGCGCTGGTCGACGGCTGCCCGCTCTACGACCTCGAGCCCGCCGCGCCGGAAGGCTGGATCTACGGCAACCGCGAGACCCTGGCCAGCGGGATCGCCGCCGAGGACGAGCTGCTGGCGCTGCTGGCGGCGCCGAGCATCGCCTCCAAGCGCTGGGTCTTCGAGCAGTACGACTCGGTGGTCGGCTCGCGCACCGTGCGCCGGCCCGAGGGCGCCGACGCCGCCGTCCTCGCCCTGCCCGAGGCCGACAACGCGATCGCCGTCTCGATCGACGGCAACGGCCGCCGCGTCGCCTGCGACCCCTACGCGGGGACGATCGAGGCGGTGCTCGAGTGCGCCCAGAACCTCGCCTGCGTCGGTGCCGCCCCGCTCGGCCTCACGAACTGCCTCAACTTCGGCAACCCCGAGAAGCCGGCGACCGCCTGGCAGCTCGAGCGCTCGGTCAGCGCCCTCGCTGACGCCTGCAACGCGCTCGGCGTCCCCGTCGTCGGCGGCAACGTCTCGCTTTACAACGAGGGCCCCGACGGCCCGATCTACCCGACTCCGGTGGTGGCGATGGTCGGCGAGCTGCCCGACCCGCGCGAGGTCGCCGGCATGGCCTTCCTCGGCGACGGCGACGCGATCGCCCTGCTCGGCCCCTTCGCCCCCACCCTGGCCGGCTCGGAGCTGGCCAAGCAGCGCGGCGAGCTAAAGATGGGCCTACCGCAGCCCGATCTCGCCGCCGTCGCCGCAGCCTGCGCGATCGTCCGCGACGCCGTCCGCGCCGGCGCCCTTTCCTCCGCCCATGACGTCAGCGACGGCGGCCTCGCCTGCGCCCTGGCCGAGTCGGCGATCGCCGGCGGCCGCGGCCTGCGGGTCGACCTGCAGCCGCTGCGCGACCGCGGCTGCTCTCCCGAGGAGGCGCTGTTCGGCGAGGGCGCCGGCGGCTTCCTGCTGAGCGGCAACCGCGCCGCGCTGGTCGAGCTCGGCGCCACCGTGATCGGCGAGGTCGGCGGCCCCAGGATCGAGATCGCCGCCGGCGACCGCAGCCTGATCGTCGGCCTCGGCGACGCCGAGAGTGCCTGGCGCTCGCTGGACCGGCGGGCCGAAGCGGTCGCCTGAGCCGCCGCCCGCGCCGCGTGGTTCCTTAGTTACCTCTCAGGGGAGAAAGGAACCACGGGATCGGCGGACACCCGCCGCGCAGCCGATTCGCGCCGCAGCGCCAGGGCGGCCGCGCCCGAGGCGAGCGCCGCGAGCACGGCGAACAGGTAGCCGTCGTCGGAGGCGCTGAGCGCCTCGGGCAGCGAGGCCGGGTCACCGACGATCGCGACCAGGATCGCGGTGCCGAGCACGGCGCCGACCTGGCGGAAGGCGGCGTTGACGGCGCTGGCCGTAGCGAAGCGGTCGACCGGGACGTCGCGGACGGCCGCGGCGCCGAGGGTCGGGAAGGCGAGGCCGATCCCGATCCCGGTCAGCAGGGCGCCGGGCAGCCAGAGGCCGAGCCAGTCGGGCTCGGCACCGGCCGAGCCGAGCACCCAGACGCCGAGCGCGAAGACGATCGTGCCGGGAACGATCACAGCGCGGTGGCCGAAGCGGTCGGCGAGGCGGCCGGCCGGGCCGGCAACCACGGTCGACATCGCCGGGCCGGGCAGGGTCGCAGCGCCGGCCGCCAGCACCGTGTATCCCCAGATCTGGGTGAGGAAGAGGACGTTGCCGAGGATCAGCGAGAAGAAGGCGGCGGCGAAGAGGATCGTGCCGAGGTTGCCGAGCAGGAAGGAGCGGTGTGCAAAGAGCTCCGGTTCGACGATCGGGCGCGGGTGGGTGCG
>JBFXEM010000082.1:0-7382 GCA_050180135.1 Solirubrobacterales bacterium
GATCGACTCGCGTGCCGTCGCCGCCCGCGGCGCCTCGGCCGACGCTCGCGAGGGCGTTACCGCGTTCCTCGAGAAGCGTCCGCCGCAGTTCCCGATGCGGGTCAGCGACGGCATGCCGGATTTCTTCCCCTGGTGGGAAGAGCGTCCCTTCGGCTGAACGTCGGCGAGGGCTCGGGAGACGGGAATGCAGACTCGCTTCACCGAGACGTTCGGGGTCGAGCACCCGATCATGCAGGGCGGGATGCAATGGGTCGGTCGCGCCGAGCTGGTCGCGGCGGTCGCCAATGCCGGCGCCCTCGGCTGCATCACCGCGCTGACCCAGCCGACGCCCGAGGACCTGGCCCGGGAGATCGACCGCTGCCGCGAACTGACCGATAAGCCGTTCGGCGTCAACCTCACCTTCCTGCCGGCGATCGATCCGCCCCCATACTTGGAGTACGCGGAGGCGATCGTCGATTCCGGCGTCAGGATCGTTGAGACCGCGGGCAACAACCCCTCGCAGTTCCTGGAGATCTTCAAACCGGCCGGGGTGAAGACGATCCACAAGGCGACCAGCGTTCGCCACGCGCTGAAAGCCCAGTTGCTCGGCGTCGACGCCGTCTCGATCGACGGCTTCGACTGCGCCGGCCACCCGGGCGAGGACGACGTTCCCGGGCTGGTCCTGATTCCCGCCGCGGCCGACGTCCTGGAGACGATCCTGATCGCCTCCGGCGGCATCGCCGATGCCCGCGGGCTGGTTGCCGCGCTGGCCCTGGGTGCCGACGCGGCGAACATGGGCACGCGCTTCATGTGCACGGCCGAGTCCCCGGTGCACCCGAACATCAAGGCCCACCTCGTCGCGGCCGACGAGCGGCAGACGCAGCACATCCTTCGCAGCTTCAAGAACACGGCGCGCGTCGCCCGCAACCGCGTCTCCGAACAGGTGGTGGAGATTGAGCGCGGCGGCGCCTCGTTCGAGCAGGTCCGCGAGCTGGTCGCCGGTTCCCGCGGGCGCCAGGTCTACGAGAACGGCGACCCTGAGGCGGGGATCTGGACCGCCGGTCTGAGCCAGGCGCTGATCCACGACGTCCCCACCTGCGCGGCGCTGGTCGAGCGGATGATCGCCGAGGCCGAGGAGCTGATCCGCGACCGCCTGGCGGGCTTCGTCGGACGGCCCGCGGCCGGCCTGGCCTAGCCGAAGGTGAAGGCGTAGCCGATCACGCCCGCTTCGGGTTCGAGTTCGAGCACGTGTTTCTCGGCGCGGGGCAGGTCGACGAGACTGTAGAGCCGGTGCGAGGTGACGGAGAGGGCGCCGCCGCGCACGTCGGACCCGGCGAGGGCGAGCGGGAGAGGCCTGCCGTCGAGCCGCACCCTGACTTGGCGTGGACCGCCGCTGGAGCCAAGCACGACATAGACATGGCGGGCTCCGAAGTTGAGGTCCAGCTGGCTCGAGCCGCCGGCAGAAACTACCGATTCGGGCCGGATCCGCCAGAGGCCGCGGTAGGCGATTTCGTTGGCCGGCAGCGCGCTGGGGGGAGAGAAGTAGTGCAGGCCGGGAGACACCTCGCGGTTGGTGAAGCGTTCGGCCCGGTTTGCCCCGAGGTAGGTCTCCAGGGTCCTCACGCCAGCCGAGGGAAAGAGGCCGTCGACGTCCGAGGGGCCGCGCTCGACGCGGTGGCCGGCCGCGGCCAGGAGGTCGCGTATGACCGCCTCTTTCTGGTCGTACCTGCCCTCGCCGTAGTGGACGAAGCGCACGTTGCCCTCGGCGTCGATGAAGTACTCGGCCGGCCAACCTACGTTGCGGTAGGCATTCCAGGTCGCGTGTTCGTTGTCCTGGACGACCGGATAGCGGATCCCGGCTTCGTCGATCGCTGCTTCGACATTGTCGGCGTCGCGCTCGAACGCGAACTCGGGGGTGTGGACGCCAACGATCGTAAGGCCGTCCTTGGCGTAGCGTCGCTGCCACTCGTTGAGGTAGGGAAGGGTGCGCACACAGTTGACGCAGCTGTAGGTCCAGAAGTCGACGAGGACGACCCGCCCGCGCAGCTGGCGCAGGGTCAGCGGCCGCTCGCCGGGCGTGTTGAACCAGCGCTCGGTTCCGACGAACTCCGGCGCTCGCCCGAGGATCGAGAGGTTCAGTGGGTCGGTTGGAACTCGCTCCGGTATCGGCTGGGGGTACGCGCCGGCCGCTGGTGCCGGACCGGAGTCGTCGCGGATCGCGCTCAGCGCCGCCTGCGCGGCGGCGCTCCCCTCGAGCTCTTCGCTCGGGTTCACCAGGAAGCCGGGCAGGTCGGCGGCGATCCTGGATTGGAAGCGAATGTCGTATTCGCCGAACATCGCCAGGGCGATGACGACCATCACTCCACCCATCGCAACCTGCACGGCGCCGGAGCGTCGCCGCAGCGGCTCGGTCGCGCGCCGCCCAGCCCGCATCAGCAAGTAGAGGACCAGCGCCGAGCCGAGGCCGTAGGCAAAGGCGACGGCGAGCCGACCCGCACCGAAGCTCTGGGAGGCGGAGACCGTGATCACCCCGGCCAGGATCGGGCCGGCGCAGGGCGCGTAGAGAAGGCCGAGGCTGAAGCCGACGGCGGTGCCCGACCAGAACCCCTGGCCGGCACCCCCGGCGATCCCGACGCGAGCGCTGAAGCCGCTCAGCCATCCCTCCAGACGGGCCGCCAGCGGCGGGACCATCAGAACCACCCCGAAGCCGATCAGGACCGCGATGGCGAGCTTGCGGGCGAGATCGTTGGGCAGCCCGAGGGCGGCGATCACGTAGACGAGGGCGACTGTGGCGAAGGTGAACGAGAAGGCGATGCCGACGAGGACTCCGAGCGGTCGGCGGTTGCCGCCGGTGGCCCCTGCCGTGAGTGCGAGCGGCAGCACCGGCAGCACGCAGGGCGAGAGCGCCGTCGCCGCGCCGGCGGCAAACCCGAAGAGGACCAGCAACGCCACCCATCAAGCTTGCCACCCTGGCCAATCCGGGTAGGGTTAAGTTTCGAAAAGGGTTTCGAATTGGGAGAAGGTGAGGCGATGGGCAAGGTGGCCACGTTGGAGCCACTGGGCACAGGCATCCAGGTGCTGACCCTGCGTCGACCGCGCAAGCTGAACGCGCTCAGCTGGGAGATGGTCGACGAGATCAACTCCGCCCTGGCGACGGTGGCCGCCGATCGCGCGGTCCGGGCCCTTGTCCTGACCGGTGAGGGACGTGGGTTCTGCAGCGGCACCGACCTCGATGGCTCCGGCCAGGTCGGTACTGCGGGCGGGGTCGTCGACACCCTCGACGGCCAGGAGAAGCTGGCGGCGATGGCGCTCGGTCTGCGCAACCTGCCGCAGCCTGCGATCGCCGCCGTCAACGGCCCGGCGGCCGGGGGCGGGTTGGCCCTGGCGCTGGCCTGCGACGTCCGCCTCTGCTCGCGCGAGGCGCGCTTCAACGTCGCCTTCGTCCGCATCGGCCTCTCCGGCTGCGACGTCGGCGTATCTCATTTGCTGCCGCGGATCGTCGGCCTCGGGATCGCCTCCGAGCTGATGCTGACCGGGCGCCAGGTCGGAGCCGAGGAGGCCCTGCGGATCGGACTCGCCAACAGCGTCTGCGAGCCCGAGCGGCTACTCGACGCGGCCGCGGAGATGGCCGCGCAGATGGCGGCAAACTCGCCCTTCGCGCTGCGGATGACCAAGCAGGTACTGGGCCGCAACGTCGACGCCCCGTCGCTGGAGGCGGCGATCGAGCTGGAGAACCGGACGCAGGTCCTGGCGACCCGGACCGAGGACATGGGCGAGGCCCTGGCCGCCTTCCGGGAGAAGCGCCCGCCCAGGTTCACGGGGCGATGAGCGGGGCAACCGGCCCGGTGGTGAGCGCCGACTCCGGGGTCGAGGCGAGCCGCTACCGCGAAGCCTTCGAAGCATTCGCTGACATCGCCGCCGCGATCGGCGGGCTCAGCGATCCCGACGAGCTGCTGCACCTGGTCGCGCGGCGGATCTGCGAGCTGGTCGGTGTGCCGCGCTGCAGCGTGTACCGGCGCGAGGACTCCAGCGGCCTCTTCCGCGGCCAGGTCGGGCACGGCGCCGACGCCACCGATGCCTCGATCAAGCGGCTCGTCTGCGGGACCCCGGCGGACGGGTTCACGCGCGAGATAGTCGCCACCAGGGCGCCGGTGGTGATCCGCAACGCCCGCACCGATCGCCGCCCGGTGCGGGCGGCGATGCGGGACTGGAAAGTGGTCTCGATGATGGGCGTGCCGATGGTGGTCGGCGGCGACGTGGTCGGGCTGATCTTCCTCGACTCCGAGGAGCAGGCGCACGAGTTCAGCGCGCTCGACGAGGCCCTGGCATCCGCCTTTGCCGACCTTGCGGCGGTCGCGATCTCGCAGTCGCGCCTGTTCGTCGAGCTGCGCACCAGCCACGAGACCGTGGCCCGCCAGAACGCGGCGCTGCGCCGCGTCGCAGCCGTCGACGACAAGCTCACCGGGCTCGTGCTCGAGGGCGGCGACCTGCGCCGGGTGGCCGCCGCCGTCACCGAGCTGACGCGGCGCCCCTGCGCGATCCACGATGCCGAGGGCCACCAGCTCGCCGCGGCCGTCCCGCCCGAGCTGGCCGACGCGACGCCTCCGCGGCTGCTCGATCCCGAGCAGCGTCGACGACCGGAGATCGCCGAGGCGCTCTCGGCCCTCTCGCCGAACAAGGTCGAGGTGGTGGGGCCGTTCGCTGCGGCGGGCCTCGCCCACCGCTTCCTGGTGGCGCCGGTCACCGTCCGCGACGACCAGTGGGGGACATTGGTCTTGAGCGAGCGGGGCCCACGCTTCGGCGGCTTCGACATGCTGATCGGCCGCCGCACCGCGACGATCATCGCGCTCGAGCTGAGCGCCGCCCGCCGCGCCGCCAATGCCGAGTGGAACGCCCGCTCCTCGCTGGCCAGCGAGCTGATCCGCGGCAACCGCGACACCGCCGGCCTGCAGAGCCGCGCCCAGTTCCTCGGCATGGCGCTGCACCGTCCGCACGTTCTCTGCCTGCTCACGGCTGCCCCCGCAGCGCCCGTCGAGTTCCCGGACGCGCGGGCCGCCGCCGCCGCTTTCCGCAAGGTCGCCCCTGGCCTGGTCGTGCTGGCCACCGAGGTTGCCGAGGGGATCGCGGCGATCGTCGAGGTCCCCGCCGCCGACTCCGCCGCGACCGGCGTGCCCGCGGTCAAGCGGTTGACCGCCGAAGTCTGTGCGTCGCTCGACCCCGCCGGCCTGCTGCGCGCAGCGATCTCGGCACCCTGCGAGGGGCCGGGCGAGTACGGCGGAGCCTACGAGGAAGCGCGGGAGGTGATCGGCTGCTTGCAGGCGTTCGGGGCCACCGAGGTGCTCTGTGCCGACGATCTCGGGGCCGCCCGCATCCTGCTTGCCAACACCGCGCCGGCCGAGGTCGAACGCTTCGCCCTGGAGACGCTGGGCGCGATGCTCGACGAGGAAGTCCCCGGAGAGTTCCTCGGCACCTTGGTCAGCTTCTTCGACAACGGCCGCAGCGTCCGCCGCGCGGCCACTGCGCTCGACGTCCACGAGAACACGATTCGCTACCGGCTGGGGCGGGTCCGGGAGCTGACCGGGCTCGACGTTGCCGCCGACTCCGACGCCCAGCTCAGCGCCCAGCTCGCGCTCTTGGTCCTGCGCCTCCGTGGCTCCCTGCCCCAACCTGACGGCGGTTAGAGAAACCGACAAGCGCCCGCCCGGCCCCGTCGCCGCTCGCGAGCCGCCAGCGAAGACCCTGTGAGGGTGCCGCTCTCGCGCAACACGTTCGGCCTACTCGAGCGCTCAGCCCGGTCGAGCTCCCGCGACGCCATCGCCCTCGCCTACTGCGGCGAGGAGCGCAGCTTCGCGGCGCTGCACGAGCGCTCGCTGCGCTTCGCGGCCGGGGCGGCCGGGGCCGGCGTCGCGCCCGGGGACCGCGTCGCGGTCCTGCTCGGGAACGGTCACGAGTGGCCCGAGGTGTTCTTCGGCCTGGCCGCCCTGGGAGCCGTCTGCGTGCCCGTCAACGTACTCCTGGAGCCGGCCGAGGTGGCCCACGTCCTCGCCGACAGCGACTCCCGTTGCCTCGTGGTCGACCCTCGGATCGGCGGCCTGCTCTCCGAGCTGGAGGCGATCCCGGACCTGGTGATAACCGTCGGCGCCGTCGACCGTGGTTCGGCGACGCGGATCCTCGCCTACGAGGACCTGATGGCGGCGGCGCCGGCGCGACTCTGCGGTCCAACCCTCGACGAGCTTGCGATCCTCTACTACAGCTCCGGAACCACGGGACTGCCGAAGGCCGCCTCGCACACCCACAATGGCGTCCTCTGGAACTCCTTCCACCAGATCCCGGACCTGGCGCTCGGCCCTGAGGACGTTTACCTGGTCGTTCCCTCGCTCTCCTGGGCAGCCGGCTTTCACGACGTCACTCTCGCTCTGCTCGGGCTCGGCGGCCGCTCGGTGATGATGCCGACCGGCGGCGCCACCCCGGAGCGGATCACCGCGACGATCGAGGGTTCGGGGGCGACCCACGCGCTCTTGGTTCCGACCCTCCTGCGCCAGTTCCTGGAAGCGCCGCAACTGCTGGAGCGGCTGCGGTTGAGCACGCTGCGGATGGTGATCTCCGGGGCCGAGCCGGTTCCGCGCCCGACGATCGAAGCGATCGCCGCCGAGCTGCCCGGCTGCCAAGTGCTGCAGGGCTACGGGCTCTCGGAGTTCCCGACGGTGGCGACGATCCTGCGCCCCGAGGAGGCGCTCGATCATGCCGGCAGCGCGGGCCGCCCCGGCTCGATCACCGAGCTCGCGGTCGCTCGCGACGATGGTGAGATCGCGGCCGCGGGCGAGGGCGAGGTACTTTTGCGCTCCTACGCGACGATGCGCGAGTACTTCAGGCGGCCGCAGGAGACCGCCGCCGCCTTCGCCGACGGTTGGCTGCACACGGGCGACCTCGGAGCGGTCGACGAGGAGGGCTTCCTGACGATCACCGGCCGCAAGAAGGACATGATCATCTCCGGCGGCCTCAACGTCTACCCGAAGGAGGTCGAGGACGTGATCTACCGCGTCGAGGGCGTGGTCGAGGCTTCCGTGGTCGGCGTTGCGGATCCACGCTGGGGCGAGGCGACGGTGGCGATCGTGGTGGGCGCCGGAGTCGACCCAGCCGCGGTCGAGCGCGAGTGCGCCCAGCGGCTGGCCTCCTACAAGCGCCCGCGCAAGGTGATCGTGCGAACGGAGCCGTTGCCGCGCAACCCGATCGGCAAGGTGCTCAAGCGGGAGCTGCGGCCCTGGGCGGAGGCCCGAGTCGGGTCGGCGGTGGGGCGATGAGCCGCGACCCGCTGGCTGCCCCGAAGTGGTCGTCACCGGAGACGACGACACTCTCGCGGCTGACCCGCGAGGCGATCTTCGCGCAGCTGCGAACCAACCTCG
>JBFXEM010000083.1:0-7367 GCA_050180135.1 Solirubrobacterales bacterium
GTCGCGGAGCTGCGCGGCCTCGCCGACATCGTCCTCTGCATGAGCGTCAACCCCGGCTGGGGCGGCCAGTCGTTCATCGAGACCTCGCCGGCCAAGGTCGAACGCCTGGTTCCGCTCGTGGGCGAGGCGAAGATCGAGCTCGACGGCGGCGTCGACGTCAAGACCGCCGGCCGCCTCGCCAGCGCCGGCGCCTCCCTCTTCGTCGCCGGCTCGGCAGTCTTCAACGCGCCCGACCCCGCTGCCTCCTACGCCGAGATCGCTCAAGCCGCCGGCGCGCTCTAGCTCCCCCCGAATCCGGGGCTGGTGCCAAGCAGTTCAAGGACGCAGGGAGAGAGCCGAGGGGAGCGCACTCCGTGCGTGACCCGAGGCGAACGACTGAGGACGCCGAAATGCGCTGGCACCAGCCCCGGATTCAGCCGGTCGCGATCAGGGCTCCCGTGACCTCCTGCCACCAAGCGCGCTCCGCCGACGTCACTCCTTCCCTCGCCGCTCGCCGCTCGCACCAGTCGGCCAGCGCCCGGCGACCGCCGATCGCGACCACGTCGCCGGTCACCGCGTAGCGGCCGTCGGCAAGCGCCACCATTGCCCCAGCGCTGTCGTTGCGCGTCCGCATCACCGCGAGCACCGGCACGCCGCTGACCTCGTCCAGCGCCAGCGGGTCCTCGCCCTGGCGGAGCGGGCGCACCGAGAAGACCTGGGAGGCGCCGCGCCGCGGCATCTTCGGCGCCGGCGGTTTGCCGACCGGGCCGTCGCTCCAGACCTCGGTCAGCGCCTCGACCTCGTCGCGCAGCTCGCTGCGCGCGAGCACGTGCAGCTCGTCGCCCTCGCGCAGCTCGGTCGAGCCGCGCGGCGGGATCGCGTTGCCTTCGCGCACGATCACGTTGACCAGCGCCTCGCGCGGCAGCGCCAGGTCGCGCACCGGGTGGCCGACCGCGGCGGCGCCGGGCGGCAGCTTGAAGGCGATCACCTCGCCTCCGAGCTCGCGGATTCGCCCTGACTCCAGGAGGCGCCGCGGCAGCGCCGGTTCGCTCGTGGTCAGCCCCAGCCTGTTCGCCAGCGGCTCGAAGCTCGCCCCCTGGATCAGGGTCGAGCTGACGACCACGAAGAAGACGATCGAGAACAGTTCCTGGCCGGCGCCGACTCCGGCGACGACCGGGAAGGTGGCGAGCCAGATCGGCGTCGCTCCGCGCAGTCCGGCCCAGCCCAGCATCAACCGCTCGCGGACGTTGAACGGCGCCAGCGCCGTCGCCGCGAAGGTCGCCACCGGCCGCGCCAAGAAGATCAGCGCCGCCGAGAGCGCCAACCCCTCGAGCGCGACGCTGTCGAGGTTGCTGGGGAAGATCAGCAGCCCGAGCAGGATGAAGAGGGCGATCTGGGCGATCCAGCCGAGCCCTTCGTGGAAGGCGATCAGGGTGCGGCGCGCGGGGAGGCGGGAGGAGCCGAGCGCCAGCGCGGTCAGGTAGATCGCCAGGAAGCCGGAGCCGTGGGCGAGCTCGGTGACCCCGTAGGAGAGTCCGGCGATCGCCATCGTCGCCACCGGGTAGAGCCCGTCGGACGGCAGCTTCACCCGCTCCATGACCAGCGTCGCGAGCTTGCCGATGCCGAGCCCGAAGACGATCCCGACCGCCAGTTTGACCGCCAGCAGGCCGACCATGTCGACGAATCCGAAGGCCGGGTCCTGGATCCATTCGATGAACCCGATCACCAGCAGCAGCGCGACCGGGTCGTTCATCCCCGACTCGCCCTCCAGCGAGCGCGCCAGTCGCTTCTCGACGGTCGAGTTGCGCAGCACCGCGAAGATCGCGGCCGAGTCGGTGGCGGCGATCGCGGCCCCGACCAACATGCCTTCCAGCAGGCTGAGGTCGAAGATGAGCTTCGCCGCGAAGCCGGCGATCGCGGCGGTGACCAGGGTGCCGACCGTGGCCAACGAGGCGGCGGTCCCGAGCACCGGCCGGATCTCACCCCAGCCTGCGGTGAGGCCGCCCTCGAAGAGGATCAGCACCAGCGCGATCGTCCCCAGCGTCCGCGCCAGCTCGGCGTTGTTGAAGTCGATGCCGCCGATTCCCTCCGAACCGGCGAGCATGCCGAGCCCGAGGAAGAGCAGCAGGCTCGGAATCCGCACCCGGTCGGCGAACAGGACCCCCGCGATCCCCGCGGCCAAGAGGACGCCGGCTATCAGGATCAGCTCGGCGTCGTGTGCACCCATCAAGGGACCCTAGTGAACGAGCAACGCCTCACACGTTCTCGTCGATCGCCGCCAACCGGGCCTCCAGCTCCTCCGGCGAGCCCGGCTCGGGCACGTCCTCGGGCCGTTCGTGGGGGTGGCGGTAGACCAGGTACAGCAGGCCGAAGAGGATGCCGGCGGTGAGCGCGAAGCCGACCTCGATCCGGCGGAACTCGTCGGAGACCAGCGGCACGAAGTTCCAGGCGATGAAGAAGATGGCGCAGCCGATCCAGCGGGCCGCGGCGCGCCGCACCTGGCCCTGGGCGAGGCAGGCCTGGTTGAGCGTGACCGCGGCCAGGTAGAGCCCCATTCCCAGCGTCACCAGCAGCAGCCCGGGGCGGTCGTAGGTGTACTTGCCGCTGAAGGCGATCTCCATCAGCTTCGGGCCGGCGATCAGGACGACGACGGCGGTGAAGCCGGCGAAGGCGGCGATCCCGAGCAGGACGCCGCGGACCGAGCGGTGGAATTCGCGGTCGGAGTCGGGCTCGGTCGAGGTGTGGAGGCTGGTCAGGTGGGGGAGGATGCTGGTCGAGACCGACTGGAACAGCTGCAGCGGCGCCCGCGCGATCATCAGCACGTTGAAGATGAAGCCCGCCGCCTCGGCCCCCTTCAGCCCGCTGGCGATCAGCGGCCCGGCGTTGAGGAAGGCTTGTTCGCTGAACATGATCACCAGCACCGCGGCCGCGAACCCCGAGCCCTCTTTCATCGAGAAGTCGCCGTCCGCCGTCACCGCCGCCCGCCCGGGCGCCAGCGGTGCTTCCCGCTCTTTCTTCGCCCGCCAGGCGAAGAAGATCGGGACCACGATCAGCGACAGGCTCGGCGCCGCGACGATGCCGACCGCGACCATGTCCTGGCCGCTGAGGATCCCGATCGCGACCAGCACCGCGAAGGAGGTGCGGAAGATCGACTCGGAGAGGATCAATGCCGTGAACGGGCCGAACTGGCGCTGGCCGGCCAGGTAGCCGCGGGCGAAGTAGGAGGCGGCGTAGAAGAGGACGGCGCCGAAGAAGACCCAGTACAGCGGTTCGTTGCCGTCCAGCAGGTCGTTTTCGATCGGCCCGCGCAGGGCCAGCGCCACGACCGCGAAGAAGAGCGCCAGCCCGACCTGGATCGTCGAGGCGACCCGCATCGGCTGGCTGATCGACTGGCCGCTGACCAGGCGCTCGGAGATGTGGCGCGAGAGCAGCTGTTCGACTGGGCGGTAGAGGGTCGAGATGGTGATGAAGACAGCCGACCAGAGCACCGTGATCTGCCCGTAGTCGGTCTTGTCGAGGACGTGGGAGGCGATCAGGAAGTAGGCGTAGGTGATGACGCCGGTGAGGCCGACGCCGATCGCCAGGAAGCTGGCGGTGCGGCCGTATTCGGCCGAGCTCGAGGTCGCGCCCCCGGCGGCGCCACGCCGCAACGGGTTCTTCATCGCTGCTGCTGGTCGCCGCGCTCGTAGTGCGAGGGGGGGACGCCGAGCGCCAGCTCGACCCGCCGCACCCGCTCGAAGACCCGCTGGGTCATCACCCGCTGGCTCGAGAGCAGGTCGCCGATCACGCCCAGGGCGAAGAGCTGGATCGCGGCGATGAAGAGGACCGCGCCAAGGATCAGCGACTGCACGTGGCCGTTGGAGTCGCCGTTGAAGATCCAGTCGATCAGGAACGGCATCCAGGCGGCCAGGGCCAGCAGGAGGACCACGGCGCCGGCGCTGGCGAAGGCGCGCAGCGGCTCATAGCGGGCGTAGATGCGGAGGATCGCCGGCCCGTTGCGGCGCACGTAGGCGCCGGTCGAGCCGAACAGCCGCGACTCCCGGGTCTGCGGGTTGGTCCCGACCTTGACCTCGTCGACGGCGACCAGCATCTTGCCGGCCTGGATCAGGCTCTCCAGCGTGTAGGTGAAGTTGTCGACGACCAGCAGCTGCAGCGCCGCCTCGCGGTTGTAGGCACGAAAGCCGGAGGTGGCGTCGGTGATCTCGGTTCCGGAGAGCCGCCGCACGACCCAGCTGCCGAGCCTCTGCAGCCCTTTTTTCGAGCCGGAGAAGTGGTCGATCGAGGAGGTCTGGCGGTCGCCGACGACCATGTCGGCCTCTCCGGCGAGGATCGGCGCGACCAGCTTGACAACGTCGGCGCCGTTGTACTGGTTGTCGGCGTCGGTGTTGACGACGACGTCGGCGCCCAGCTTCAGGCAGGCGTCGAGGCCCGCCTGGAACCCGGCTGCCAGGCCCTTGTTGTTGGTGAGGCGGACGATGTGGTCGACGCCGCACTCGCGCGCCACCTCGATCGTGCGATCGGTGGAACCGTCGTCGATCACCAGCAACTCGACCGCGTCGAAGCCGTCGACTGCGTGCGGCAAGTCGGCGATCGTCGCCGCTAGCGTTGCCTCCTCGTTGAGGCAGGGGATCTGGATGATGAGCTTCATTGCTCGGTCGATCAGGGTATTCGGCACCCCGGCGCGCGGGTCCTGTCCCCGGGGGAGAGGCCTGCGGGCGGGCAAGTATGTCCGTTCTCGGCCTCTTCCCCGGGGCCACCGGCGCGAGGGGCGTAGAATTCCAGACTGATTGACGAGTCAATCAGGCACCTGATGACCATCCAGCTCACAGAAGAAGATCGGCTGCGGCTTGGGCACGCGCTGCAGCTGGCCGAGCGCGGTAGGGGGCGGGTCAGCCCGAATCCGTTGGTCGGGGCGGTGCTGGTTCGCGATGGCGAGCTTATCGGCGAGGGATACCACGCGGAGCTTGGTGGACTGCACGCCGAGCGGGCGGCGCTGGCCGATTGCCGTGCCCGCGGCGAGGATCCGGCCGGGGCGACGATGTACGTGACCCTCGAGCCGTGCGCCCACGAGGGTCGCCAGCCCCCCTGCGTCGACGCGATCCTCGCAGCCGGCATCGCCCGGGTCGTGATCGCCTCCGAGGACCCGTCCGAGAAGGCCAACGGCCGCGGGCCGGGGATGCTGCGCGACGGCGGCGTCGAGGTCGTCTTCGCCGCCGGTGCCGAGGCGGCCATGGCGCGGCGGCTGAACCAGTCCTTCCGCAAGCACGCCCGCACCGGCCTGCCGCTGGTGATCCTGAAGATGGCGATGTCGCTGGACGGCCAGACCGCGACCGGCCCCGACGAGGATCCCTGGATCTCCGGTGAGAGCAGCCGTCCGCTGGTCCACCGCTGGCGCTCGGAAGCCGACGCGATCGCGGTCGGGATCGGCACCGTGCTCGCCGACGACCCGCTGCTGACCGCCCGCCTGCCCGGCGCCCGTCAGCCGATCCGGGTTGTCTTCGACAGCGAAGCGCGGCTCCCCTGTGGCTCGCAGCTGCTGGCGACGCTCGAGCGCTCGCCGCTCTACGTGGTCGTCTCCCCCGACGCCGACCCGGCCCGGCTCGGCGCCCTGCGCGACAGCGGCGCCGAGGTCCTGGTCGCCGCCGGCGATGGTCCGGCCGAGCGCGTCCGCGGCGCCCTCGCCGAGCTCGGCCGCCGCGGCATCACCAGCCTCTTCCTCGAGGGCGGCCGCACCCTCGTCTCCGCTTTCGTCGCCGCCGACCAACTGGACGAATCCCGGATCTTCATCGCCCCCGTCCTGCTGGGATCTGAGGATGGGCCGGCGTTGCTCCCTCGCGCGGGGGGACAAGACCCGCGCCCCGGAGCGACCCCGCGCCTCTCCGCACTCGAATCTTCCTCGGAATACGTCGGCGAGGACGTCCTGATCACGGCCCGCTTCAAGGAGTGGTGAGGGTGTTTACGGGCTTGGTCCAGGACGTGGGGACGGTCGAGCGGATCGACGCCGACGGCGCCGGCGCCCGGTTGCGGATCGCCACCGCGCTCGGAGCTGAGATCGGCCTCGGCGACTCGGTCGCCGTCAACGGCGTCTGCCTGACCGCGACCGCGGCTGACCCGAGCGGCTTCGAGACCGAGGCGATGAATCAGACCCTCGAGGTGACCGAGCTGGGCGGGGTCGAGAACGGCGGCCGGGTCAACCTGGAGCTGGCGATGCGCGCCTCCGACCGGCTCGGCGGCCACATCGTCGCGGGCCACGTCGACGGTGTCGGCACCGTGCTCGAGGTCCGCGAGGACGGCTTCGCGCGGCGCCTGCGGGTCGGCCTCTCGCCGGCGCTGGCGCGTTACGCGATCGACAAGGGCTCGATCGCCCTCTCCGGGGTCAGCCTGACGATCGCCGAGCTCGGCCCCGAGTGGGTCGAGGTGTCGCTGATCCCGGAGACGCTGGAGCGGACGACCCTGGGAGAATTGGAGCCTGGAAGCAGGCTCAACGTCGAGTGCGACATGGTTGCCAAGTACGTGGAGCGATTGGTGGCACCATTCGCCGGAAAGGATTCAACGTGAGCCAGATGACCGACAGCGAGCAGCAGCGCGCCAAGAGCGCCGAGAGCCCGTTCTCGACGATCGAGGAGGCGATCGAGGAGATCCGCCGCGGCCGCATGATCGTCGTCTGCGACGGCGAAGACCGCGAGAACGAGGGTGACCTCGTGATGGCGGCTCAGTTCGCCACTCCGGAGGGCGTCAACTTCATGGCCAAGGAGGCACGTGGGCTGATCTGCCTCGCCCTGACCGCCGAGCGCTGCGAGCAACTCGGCCTGAAGGTGATGGCGGCCAAGAACGAGGCGCCGCTGCAGACCGCCTTCACGGTCACGATCGAGGCCGCCACCGGCGTCAGCACCGGCATCTCCGCCCATGACCGCGCGCACACGATCCAGGTCGCGATCGACCCCGGCTCCGGTCCCCGCGACATCGTCGTCCCCGGTCATATGTTCCCGTTGCGGGCCAAAGAGGGCGGCGTGCTCGAGCGCACCGGCCACACCGAGGCCAGCGTCGACCTCGCCCGCCTCGCCGGCCTCACCCCGGCCGGCGTGATCTGCGAGGTGATGAACGACGACGGCACCATGGCCCGCGTCCCGGATCTGATCCCTTACTGCGAGAAGCACGGGCTGAAGATGGTCACGGTCGCCGATCTGATCGCCTACCGGCGCCAGACCGAGAAACTGGTCGAGCGCGTCGTCGCGACCGCCCTGCCGACGACCTTCGGCGATTTCACCGCGGTCGGCTACCGCTCGCTGGTCGACGACAAACACCACGTGGCGATGGTCAAAGGCGACGTCGACGGGGCTGCGGACGTGCGCGTCCGTGTCCACAGCGAGTGCCTCACCGGCGACGTC
>JBFXEM010000084.1:0-7367 GCA_050180135.1 Solirubrobacterales bacterium
CCGAGTCCGCCGATGTTGTTGGTGAGGTCATGGGTGAGCTGACCGAAGGTGAGGTCTTCGAGCCCGGGGATGAAGCTGACGAGGCCGTCGAAGGCGAGCACGAAGACGAGGCCGGCGGCGATGCCGCCGCCGAAGGCGCGGGCGATCAGGCCGAAGCCGAAGCCGACCGCGGCCGCCGCCATCCAGGTCGGGACCGAGCCGAACATCTGCCCGGCCAGTTCGCCGCTGTCGATCGCGATGCCGGCGTGGTCGGCGGCGAGGTTGGAGAGCCCGGAGGCGCCGGCGGCGATCAGCAGGCCGGCGATCAGGACCGCGCCGAGGACGACGGTCAGCTTTCCGGCCAGGACCTTGGAGCGGTTGGGCTCCGCGGTCAGGGTCCGCTGCATCGTCCCCGAAGCGAACTCCAGGGTGGCCAGCCAGACGCCGAAGACGACCGCGGCGAACAGCGTGATCATGCCGACGGCCGCGTTGGGGACGGTGACGTAGGTGTCCGGGTTGTCGGATTCGATCGCGTAGAGCACGATGCCGACCACGATCGCGCTGGCGGCGACGATCGCCGCCGTGAGCCGCGGCAGCGGCAGGTGGCGGACCTTGGCCAGCTCGGCTTTCACGCCCGGTCCGCCTGGTCGCTGGCGGTCAGCTGCAGGAAGGCCTGCTCGAGCGTCGCCCGCTTGATCTCCAGCTCGCGCAGGTAGATGCCGGCTTCGGCCAGTGCCCTGGTCACGATCGAGGGGTCCTCGGGCACCTGCGAGGTGCGGATCGCGCCGTCGGCGAGCTCGACCTCGCCGAGGTCGAGGCGGCCGAGGATCGCGACCGCCCGCTCGAGCTCGGCGGCGGCGACCCTGACCTCGAGGCCGCTGCCGCCGGCGCCGGAGATCACCTCGTCGAGCGAGCCCTGGGTGATCAACCGGCCCGCCTGCAGGACGACGACGTAGTCGCAGGTGGCTTCGATTTCGGCCAGGCGGTGGGTGCAGAGGAGGGTGGTCGCTCCGCGCTCCGGGAGCGCGCGGACGAGGTTGCGGACTTCGACCGCGCCCTCGGGGTCGAGCCCGTTGGTCGGCTCGTCGAGGACGACGATCGAGGGGTCGCCGACCAGCGCCAGGGCGATTCCGACCCGCTGGCGCATCCCCAGCGAGAAGGAGCCGACTTTGTCGTCGACCCGGTCGGCCAGCCCGACCCGGTTGAGGATCTCCCGCACCTCGGCGTCCTTGATCGAGAGTCCCATCGAGGCGACCCTGATCTCGAGGTTGACCAGGGCGCTGGCGTTTTTGTAGAGCGGCGGCGCCTCGATGATCACGCCGGTGCTGCGGGTGGCCTCGCGGAACCCCGGCGAGCCGGCTTCGTGGCCGAGCACGCGGGCGTGGCCGGCGGTCGGCTTCTGCAGGCCGAGCAGGCAGCGCATCGCGGTCGACTTGCCGGCGCCGTTTGGGCCGAGCAGGCCGACGACGGAGCCCTCGGGAACGAAGAAGGAGAGGTCGTCGAGGACGGTGCGGTGGCCGAACCGCTTTACCAAGCCTTGGAATTCGATCGGGTGGGCCGGGGTGGCTGGGGGCGAAACGGGAATCTCCAATGGGGTGGGGAGCGGATCGCTGGTCGCAGCGAATCACTCTCCGACCCGGCTGACAATCACCCGGATCGGGTTAATGTGGAGAGATGGCCAATGCGCGGACCCCCGGAGCGGTTGCGATCGGAAACGACGAGGCCGTGCGTGCCTGGGACACGGTCCTCTTCGAGCGCTGGAAGCAGAACCGCGAGGTCTTCGTCGGCGCCCTCGACGAGGTCACCGAGGAGCTCTTCGAGCGCTTCCCACCGCCCCCGGGCGGCCGTTGCATCGACGTCGGCTGTGGCTTCGGCGACACCACCCGGCGCCTCGCCGAGCTGGTCGGCCCCGAGGGATTCGCGCTCGGCACCGACTCCTCGCCGCGTTTCGTCGCGGCGGCCGACCTGGAGGCGCGCGAGGCCGGGATCGAGAACATCGGGTTCGAAGCCGCCGACGCGCAGACGGCGGCCTGGGGCCCAGAGTACGACTACGCCTTCTCGCGCATGGGGACCCAGTTCTTCGCCGCGCCCGTGGTCGCGATGCGGGCGATCCGCGCGGCGCTGAAGCCCGGCGGTGGCCTGCGCAAGATCTGCTGGCGGCGCAAGGACGAGAGCCCGTTCTGGGCGGAGACCGAGCAGGTCGTGCAGCGCTTCCTCTCGCGCCCGGACGAGTACGAGGCCGACACCTGCGGCCCCGGCCCGTTCTCGCTCGGCAACCCGGAAACGCTCGGCGGCATCCTCGAGGCGGCCGGCTTCGCGGCGATCGAGCTGCTCCAGCGCGACTTCGACTACTTCATGGGCAAGGACATGGACGAGGCGGTCGACGCCCTGCTCGCGATCGGCCCCGGTGCCGAGCTGGTCCGCCTCAACGGCGATCTCGGCGAGCGCCGGCGCCCGCAGATCGCGGCGGCCCTCGCCGACCATTACGCCCCCTGGCAGCGGCCCGACGGCTCGGTCGTCGGCCGCGCCTCGGTCTGGCTCGTCGCGGCGACGAATCCGGGCTCGGCGTCGGCTAGCTGACGGCCGCCGGATCGACCGCTTCGGCGAGCAGCTCGACCGAGCGCAGGCGGTTGGCGACCGAGTCGGCGTAGTGGACGGTGATCAGCTCGTCGGCGCCGGTCCGCTGCTGGAATCCTTCGAGGTAGGCAGCGGCCTGCTCGGCGGTTCCGGCGGCCGTGTAGGTGAGCATCTCGTCGACGACCGCGGCCCTCGGCGAGCTGAGGATCTCCTCGACCTCCCCGTCGCTGAGGCGTTGCTCCCCGCGGCTGAAGATGTTCTTCGCCCGCGCTCGGCGGGTCGCCTGCAGCTGCTCCCGCGCGGCCTCGGCACTCTCGGCGGCGATCACGCCGACGCCGGCAATCAGGTGCGGCCGCTCCAGTTGCGCGGAGGGCTTGAACTGCTCCCGGTAGATCGCGACGGCGTCGTCGAGGGCCTGCGGGGCGAAGTGGGAGGCGAACGCGTAGGGCAGACCGAGCAGCGCCGCGAGCTGGGCGCCGAACAGCGAGGAGCCGAGGATGTAGAGGGGGACGTGGGTCCCCTGCCCCGGAATCGCGCGGATCCCGGGAAGGGGACTCGTGTCGCTGAGCAGCCCCTGCAGCTCGACGACGTCCTGGGGGAAGCGTTCGGAGGCCCGCGGGTCTCGCCGCAGCGCCAAGGTCGTCTCCTGATCGCTGCCGGGCGCGCGGCCGAGGCCGAGGTCGATGCGGCCCGGGTGCAGGCTCTCGAGGGTGCCGAACTGCTCGGCGATCACGATCGGCGAGTGGTTGGGGAGCATGACGCCGCCGGCGCCGAGGCGGATCGTCTCCGTGTGCGCGGCGACGTGGGCGATCAGGACGGCGGTCGCCGAAGAGGCGATCGAGGAGATGTTGTGGTGCTCGGCGTACCAGACGCGCCGGTATCCGAGCCGCTCGGCCAGCTGGGCCAGCCGCACGCTGCCCGCCAGGCTCTCGCCGATCGACTCGCGCTCGCCGACCGCGGCGAGATCGAGGATCGAGAGGGGGACGAAGCTGTCGCGGGCCACGCGCAGACGATATTCGGCGGGACTCGTCGGCTTCGCGGAGCGGGGCTGCCGGTGGCTCTCTCAAAACCTCCAAACCGTCTCGGGAAAGCACGCGGGCGGAGGGCCGCGGCGCACTAGCCTCGCTCCCATGTGGAAGATCGAGGAGGCAGACAGCGGCGTCGTCGTCGCCCGCTTCGACCGGCCGCCGATGAACTACTACACCGACGAGGACATCGGCCAGCTGGAGGAGCTGGTCGCCGAGTGGACCTCGCGCCAGGTTCCCGCCGTGGTTCTCGCCGGCGGCCGGCCGGGCAAGTTCATCACCCACTTCGAAGTCGACGGCATCCTCGTCAAGCAGGTGCGGCCGGAGGGGCCGATCGAGTCGCCGGCGCGGACCCGGCGCATCCACGTGCTGACCCAGAACATGAACAAAGCGCCGATGCCGATCGTCGCGGCGCTGAACGGCGACGCGATGGGGATCGGCTTCGAGCTGGCGCTCTCCGCCGACATCCGCATCGGTGAGCGCGCCGACCACCGCTACGGGCTGATCGAGACCCGGCTCGGGATCGTCCCCGGCGGCACCGGGCTGACCCGGATGACGCGGATGATCGGCTCCGGCAAGGCGATGCTGCTCGGTGCCGGGGCGGTGGCGCTGACCCCGGAGCAGGCCTACGCGCACGGCCTCGTCGAGCTGCTCGAGGACGACGCGCTGGCGAGCGCGACCGGGATCGCCGAGCGGATGGCGACGCTGCCGCGGGCCGCGGTCGCGATGGCGAAGAAGATCGTCTACCAGAGTCAGGGCGTGCCGCTCTCGGTCGCGCTCGAGTTCGAGGCCGACAGCGCCTACCGCGCCAAGCAGTCGCCCGAAGCGGCGCCGGCCCTGCGCGACTACCTGGAGCAGCCGCTGGAGGACCGGCGGGCCTGGTTCGAGCGCTGATGGCCAGCGAGGCCCCGGCATCCAGCTTCGCCCGCACCGAGGGCGGCCGGCTGCGCGAACGCGTCGCGATCGTCACCGGCGGCGGCCGCGGGATCGGCCGCGCGATCGCGCTCGGGCTTGCCGCCGAGGGAGCCACCGTGGTCGTGATCTCGCGCAGCGAGGAGGAGCTGGACGCGGTTGTCGCCGACGCCGAATCGCTCGGCGGCGGCGGGTTGGCGCTGGTCGTCGACTGCATGGACGGGCCGGCGCTGAAACGGGCGGTGGGGGAGGCGCGGGAGCGGCTCGGCCGCCTCGACATCCTCTTCAACAACGTCGGCGGCCTGGTCGGCGAGGCGGCGAAGCTGACCGCCCTCGAGCACGACGACGAGCTCTTCGAGCAAAACCTCTTCCTCAACCTGACCAGCGCCTACTACGCCACCCGGGCGGCGCTGCCGCACATGGTCGCCGGCGGTTACGGGCGCGTTGTCGGCATCGGCTCCGGCTACGCCATCCACGGCGGCGGCATGATCTCCTACAGCGCCGCCAAGCACGGCCTGGTCGGCTTCACCCGCGCCCTCGCCTACCAGGTGCCGCCGCAGATCACCGTCAACTGCCTCTGTCCCGGCTGGACCGACACCGCCCTGCTCGACTGGGGCGGCGCCCGCGACGGCCTCGCCGCGGCGACGGTCAAGACCGAAGCGCTGACCGTCCAGGGCCGGGTCCTCGCCCCGGCCGAGCTGGCGCCGATGGCGACCCTGCTCGCCGGCCCCGAGGGCGCCGGCATCACCGGCCAGGTGATCAGCGTCGACGGCGGCTACAAAGTCTGAGGCCGGGCCGGCGGGGTCGCGGCCGGCTGCCGGTCGTATTTCGCTCGGGTCGAGTGTGCCCCGCTCGTCGACCGCCTTGGGGAGCTACCCGAACCAGCGGGCACGCCGCGAAGAGCCGAACCGATCCTTTTCGGCGACCCTCTCCGCCGACGGCGGGTTGAAGGTCCCGGTCCGCTCGGGCCCGGAGAGGAAGTCGATGTCGACGCTGCCGACCCGGCCCTCGCCGAACTCGATGTAACAGGTGCCCTGTCCGAGGTGGCGGCCGGGAGGGTCGCCGGCGCCGAGCTCGGCGATCAGCGCCTGGGCGACGACGCGGGCGGCGCCCTCGGCGAACACCCCCGCCTTCGGAACCCCCGCGGTGCAGACGTCGCCGACCGCCCAGACGCCCGGGAAGCGGGTGCGCAGCGTCGCCGGGTCGACCGGGACGTAGCCGTCCTCGGTCATGCCGCTCTCCAGCACCACGTCCGGCGCCCGGTGTTTCGGGACGCCGAGGAAGAGGTCGAAGGCGAGCTCGGACCCATCGCTGAGAACGGCGACGCCGCGGCCGGGATCGAGCGCGTCGACGCGGCGGCCGGTGAGCAGGTTGATGCCACGCGCCTCGAATTCCCGCGCCAGTGCCGCCGAGGCCTCGGGCGAGGGCGGGACCGGCGAGGGCAGCGGGATCACGAAGGAGATCTCACAGGCATCGCGGACGCCCCGCGCCCGCAGGTCGTCGTCGAGCAGCAGCGCGCACTCGCTCGGCGCCGGTGGGCACTTGAAGGGGGCGCCGCAGACGCCGATCACCGCGTGGCCGCCGGAGAAGGTGGGGAGCACCTCGGCCAATCGTTCGGCCCCGGCCACCGAGTAGAACTCGTTTCCGGCCTCGCTCAGGCCGGGCGTGGCGTCGAGGTCGTAGTCGGCGCCGAGCGCTATGACGAGGAAGTCGCCCTCGTGCTCGCCGGCGTCGGTGCTGACGCGGCGGGCCTGCGGGTCGATCGCGGTCACCGTCTCACGCAGGACCCGCACCCCCGGCTTGGCGATCTCCTCGTATGGCATGCGGACCTCGTCGCGGCCGGCTTTGCCGAACATCAGGTCGAGCTTGGAGAAGCCGAAGACGAAGCCCTCGCCCTTGTCGATCAGCGTCACCTCGACCTCGTCGCCGAGCGCCTCCGAGAGCACGGTGCAGAGCTCCAGCCCGCCGAAGCCGGCGCCCAGCACGATCACGCGCTTGCTCATCGGCGCATCCTATTTGCGGGGTGCGCCCGCTTGCCTCAGCGCAGCTCGTCGAGCGATTTGACCTCGAGGTCGAACGGCTCGTCGGCGGCGCGCCGGCGCCGGTACGGGGAGACGATCACCCGGTGGGTCTCGCCGCACGAACAGGGCACTTCGATCGGGCTGGTGTCCGCAGACGGGTCGGTGTCGACTTTGAGCCGTCGCAGCTCGCCGGCCGTTTTGCAGCCGAACGAGATCACCCAGCCGTAATCGGGGGCCGGCTCGGAGCTCTTTTTCGAACGTCGGGGCTGCGGCATCTGCCCATCCTCTCCTGTCGAGCGGCGGAGCGTCGTCCGGGTCGCCTCGGGTTGGTCTGGATCGGCGCGACCCCTGCGCCTGAGCGACCTACTCCAGGAACGTGTCCTCGTGCGAGTAGGGCGGCGAGCAGGCGCAGACGACGACGAGGTCGGTCGCACCGGTGTTGCGCAGGTGGTGCACCGCGCCCGGCGGGATCACCGCGCAGTCGCCGGCCTCGACCTCGCGCTCCTCGTTGCCGATTCGCAGCACGCCGCTGCCGGCGGTGACGAGGTAGAGCTCTTCGGAGGCGCGGTGGAAGTGAGCTGTCGTGGCGGCTCCGGGGGCGATGGTCGCCTCGGCGAGACTCTGGCTGTCGGCGTGGGCGGCGTAACCGGGGCCGGCCCACTCGCGGATCGTCGATCCGTCCTTGGTCCGGTAAGGCTCGAGGTCGGAGCGGCGGGAGATGTTCAAGTTCGTCTAGCCGGGGAAGCCGGCGACGTCGGTGACGCCGACCGCGACGATGTTCGCGTCGGTGATCCGGGCGCCAGAGCCGGGCACCGACTTCGAGCACTGCAGGTTCAGCGTCTGGCCGCTGCTC
>JBFXEM010000085.1:0-7316 GCA_050180135.1 Solirubrobacterales bacterium
TAGCCACCGCGATCGAAGACGCAGGTCTCGACGCCGGCGGCCTTGCCGCGCTCGGCAAGGAGTTCGCCGGCCTTCTTGGCCTGCTCGGAAGCGGTGAGTTTGCGAAGGTCGGGCTCGATCCAGTTGACGGCCGCCAGGGTGTGACCCTTGGTGTCGTCGATGAGCTGGGCGAAGACGCCGCGGTTGGAGCGGTAGACGGAGAGGCGCGGGCGCTGAGCCGTGCCGCTGACCTTGGCGCGGACCCGGCGGCGGCGGCGCAGCCGGCCCTGGCGCTTGGTGATGACGGTCATGCGCGCTTACCAACCTTGCGCAAGACCTGCTCGCCTTTGTAGCGGATGCCCTTGCCCTTGTACGGCTCCGGCGGACGGCGCTTGCGGATGTCCGCGGCGACCTGGCCGACGAGCTGCTTGTCGATGCCGCGGACGATCACCTCGGTCGGCTGCGGGACCTCGAAATCGATGCCCTCGGGGGCCTCGATCGAGACCGGGTGCGAGTAGCCGAGCGCCAGCTCCAGGTTCTTGCCTTTGAGCGCGGCGCGGTAACCGACGCCCTGGATCTCCAGCCGCTTCTCGAAGCCGTCGGTGACGCCCTCGACCATGTTCGCGATCAGGCTGCGAGTGAGCCCGTGCAGGGCGCGGTGCTCGCCGCGGTCGGTCGGGCGGGCGACGGTGATGACGCCGTCGGCCTGCTCGATCGCCATGTCCGGCGAGAGGACCTGCTTCAACTCCCCCTTGGGGCCCTTGACGGCGACGTTGCCAGGGGCAATCTCGACCGTGACGGCCTCGGGGACTGGGACGGGTTTTCTTCCGATTCGGCTCATAGGTTCACCAGACGTAGGCGACGACCTCGCCACCGACGCCCTTGGCGCGGGCTTCGTGGCCGGTCATCACACCGGTGGAGGTGCTGACGATCGCGGTCCCGGTTCCACCCTGGACGCGCGGCACGTTTTTGTGATCGACGTAGCGACGGCGGCCGGGGCGGGAGACCCTTTCGATGCCAAGGATGACAGGGCGGCGGTCCTCGGTGTACTTGAGGCGCACGCTGATCGCCTCGCCGACCTTGGCGGGCTTCTTGTGGAAATCGGTGATGTAGCCCTGCTCCTTGAGGATCCGCGACATCTCCATCTTCAGGCCGGAGGCGGGAATGTCCACCTCGTCGTGGCCGGCGCGGATCGCGTTGCGGATGCGGGTCAGGTAATCGGCGATGGGATCGGTCTGCATGGTCCTACCAGCTCGACTTGGTCATTCCGGGGATGTACCCCTCGTGCGCGGCGTTGCGCAGGCAGATCCGGCAGAGGCCGAACTTGCGGTAGTAGGCGCGCGGGCGACCGCAGCGCCGGCAGCGGTTGTAGCTGCGCGAGCTGTACTTTGCTTTGCGGCCCTGGCGGACCTTCTGGGAAGTCTTAGCCATCCTCTGAACTCTCCTCGTCGGCGCCACTCTCGGCAGCCTCGTCGTTTCCGCCCTCGGCGCCGTCCCCGCCCTCGCCCTCGTCCGTCTCGGGCTTGGCGTAGGCCTCGGGGTTCTCCTCTTTCAGCTGCTCCAGCGCCGCCTGCTCGACCTCGGCCTTGAGCCGGGCCTCCTCTTTGCGCTGCTCCTCTTCTTCGGCCGCTTTCGCTTCTTCGCGGGCCTGCTGGCCGGGTCGGCCCTCCTGGGCGAAGGGCATGCCGAGGCCGAGCAACAGCTCGAACGCCTCGAGATCGGTCTTCGCCGAAGTCGTGATCGTGACGTCGAGACCGCGCACCACGTCGACCGTGTCGTAGTCGATTTCCGGGAAGATCAGCTGCTCTTTGATGCCCATCGAGTAGTTGCCACGGCCGTCGAAGGAGCGCGGGTTGAGGCCGCGGAAGTCACGGATGCGCGGCACCGCGATCGAGGTCAGGCGGTCGAGGAACTCCCACATGCGGGCCCGGCGCAGCGTCACCGAGACGCCGACCGGCATCCCCTCGCGCAACTTGAAAGAGGCGACGGACTTGCGGGCGCGGCGCACGTTCGGGTGCTGGCCGGCGATCAGCGCCAGCTGGTTCTGTGCCGATTCGAAGGATTTCTTGTCCTGTTTCTCGGTCCCAAGACCCATGTTCAAGGTGATCTTGAGCAGGCGCGGGGCGTCCATCGGCGTCGAGTAGCCGAATTTGCGCGTCAGCTCGGGCAGGATCTCCTGCTCGTATTTGTCGCGCAGACGCGGCGGCGGAGCCGCCTGCGAAGTCGGTGCCACGGTGGCCTCCATCAGTCGATCGCCGTCCCCGTGCGCTTCGCGTAGCGGACGCGCTTGCCACCGTCGTCGACGCGGACGCCGACCCGGGTGGGCTTGTTGTCTTTGGGGTCGAGCAGCATCACGTTGGAGGCGTCGATCGGCCCCTCCTTCTCGACGATTCCGCCAGCCTGGGCTTTGGTCATGTCGCCGGTAGAACGTGGGCGTTCGTGGCGCTTGATGATGTTCAGGCCCTCGACGTAGACGCGCCGCTTCTTCGGGTCCGTGCGGACCACGCGGCCGGTCTTGCCGGCGTCCTTGCCGCTGGTGATGACGACCTGGTCGTCGGTCTTGATCCGCATCGACTTCGCCATCAGAGGACCTCGGGCGCGAGCGAGATGATTTTCATGAAGTTGCGGTCGCGAAGTTCGCGCGCCACCGGGCCGAAGATGCGGGTCCCGCGCGGGTTGTTGTTCGCGGGGTCGATCAGGACGGCGGCGTTCTCGTCGAAGGCAATGTAGGTGCCGTCGGGGCGGCTCAGCGGCTTGCGGGTGCGGACCACGACGGCCTGCACGACCTCGCCCTTGCGGACGGCGCCCTGGGGGCTGGCCGATTTGACGGTCGCGGTGATCACGTCGCCGACGCTGGCGTAGCGACGGTGCGACCCGCCCTTGACCCGGATGCAGAGGATCTCGCGGGCGCCGGAATTGTCGGCGACCTTCAGTCTGGACTCTTGCTGGATCACTTTGCCTTCTCCAAGATCCCGACCAGGCGCCAGCGCTTGGTCTTCGAAAGGGGTCGCGTCTCGACGACCTGGACCACGTCGCCCTCGCCGGCCTCGTTGCGCTCGTCGTGAGCATGCAGGGTGCGCGAGCGGCGGACGATCTTCTCGTAAGTGGGGTGACGCCGGGCGATGTCGATGCGGACCGTGATCGACTTGTCGCCTTTGTTGGAGACGACGATGCCCTGGCGGACCTTGGCCGCGTTGGCATCGCGCTCGGCCACCGGCGTGCCGCTGCCGCTGCCATCGCGCTTGGCCTTCATCGCATCGCGTTCCTTGCGCCGTTCTTTCGCCTTCGCGGCGCGCAGGGCGGCGCGCTTTGCGACACGCTCGTCCGGGCTCAGCGACGGGCCGGGCTCGTGCGGGCGGCGCGAGCGCTGCAGGCGGCGGCGCTGCTTCCAGGGAAGGTCGTCCTCGGGGTTGGGCTCGGCGGGTGCCTCCTCGGCGGCAGGGGCCGGCTCCGCCTCGGCGGCGGGGGCCTCCTCGGCAGCAGCCTCGGGAGCCTCGGCAGGGGTCTCCTCCACCGCGGCCTCCTCGGCGGCAGGGGCCTCCTCGACCGCGGTCTCCTCGGCCTGGGCCTCGTCGGGCTCGGTGCTCTCGTTTTTCGTCTCGTCACTCATGATTTGCGCGTCTCTTTCTCGACATCGATGCCGCGGGCCCTGGCCACCGTCATCAGCCGCGCGATATCGCGTTTGGCCGAGCCGAGCCGGGCGGTGTTCTCGAGCTCGCCGGTGGCGTGGCGGAAGCGGAGGTTGAAGGCCTCCTGCTTGGCGTCGATCAATTTCGCCACCAGCTCGTCGTCTTTCAGGTTATGCACCTCGGCAGCTTTCATCAGTCTTCGGCACCCTCGCGCTTGACGAATTTCGTCTTCACGGGAAGCTTGTGCCCCGCCAGGCGGAGCGCTTCGCGGGCCAGCTCCTCGGGCACGCCGGCGAGCTCGAACATGACCTTGCCCGGCTTCACCACGGCGACCCAGCCCTCCGGGTTGCCCTTGCCCGAACCCATCCGCGTCTCCGCGGGCTTCTTCGTGTAGGGCTTGTCGGGGAAGACGTTGATCCAGACCTTGCCGCCACGTTTGATCTTGCGGGTCATCGCCACACGGGCGGCCTCGATCTGGCGGTTGGTGATCCAGCCGCGGTCGAGCGACTTCAGGCCGTACTCGCCGAAGGCGACGGTGCTGCCGCCCTTGGTGTTGCCGCGCATGCGGCCGCGGAACTGTTTGCGGTGCTTGACCCGCTTCGGCATCAACATCAGCGACCACCTCCTCGATTACCGCCGCCGCGTCCACCGCGATCGCCGCCACGGCCACCGCCGGGCCCGCCGCCGCGTCCACCGCGATCGCCACCGGGCCCGCGACCACCGCGGTCGCCGCCGGGGCCGCGGCCGCCGCGATCACGACCGCCGCCGCGCTGGTTGCCCTGCGGCTCGCCGTCGGTCGAGGCGAGGTCGGAACGGAAGCCCTCGGGCATCACTTCGCCCTTGTTGATCCAGCATTTGACGCCGATCCGGCCGGTCGTCGTGCGCGCCTCGAAGAAGCCGTAGTCGATGTCGGCGCGCAGCGTGTGCAGCGGCACGCGACCGTCGGAGTAGCTTTCGGTCCGCGCCATCTCGGCCCCGCCGAGGCGGCCGGAGACCTGAACCTTCACGCCCTTGGCTCCGGAGCGCATCGCCGAGGTCAGGGCGCGTTTCATCGCGCGCCGGAAGGCGACCCGGTTCTGCAGCTGCTCGGCGATCGACTGGGCGACCAGCTTGGCGTCGAGCTCGGGGCGCTTGACCTCGCGGATGTTCACTTTCACCGGGCTGCCGGTGAGCTTGTGCAGCTCCTTGCGCAGAGCGTCGACTTCGCTGCCCGACTTGCCGATAACGATGCCCGGACGGGCCGTGTGGATGTCCACGGCGACCTCGCCGCGGCGCTCGATCGTGATGTTCGAGAGACCGGCGTGCGAAAGCTTGTTGACGATGTGATCCCGGATCTGCAGGTCTTCCTGGAGCACGTCGGCGAAGTTTTTCTCCTCGTACCAGGTCGACTTCCAGTCGTGGATGTAGCCGACGCGGAAACCCTCGGGGTGGATCTTCTGTCCCATTACCTAGTCCTCCACCGGGGTTAGTGCCACGGCGATGTGGCTGGTTCGCTTGTGGATCGGGGTCGCCCGTCCCTGGGCGCGGGGCCGGTAACGCTTCAGCGTCGGGCCCTCGTCGACGGTGATCGAAGAAACGCGCATCTCATCCCCGATCAGGTCGTGGTTGTTCTCCGCGTTGGAGGCGGCGGAGTTGATCAGCTTGTGAATGTCCTGGGCGGCGCCGCGCGGCGAGAACTGCAGCAGCGCCCGGGCCTTTTCGATGTGCAGGCCGCGGACCTGGTCGGCGATCAGGCGGGCCTTGCGCGGCGCGATCCGCACGTAGCGGGCGCTGGCGCGGACGACCGGGGGCGCAACCGGAGCTTTCGGCACCGCTTTCTTCGCCGCAGCTTTTTTCGCAGCCGGCGCCTTGGTGGCTTTTTTCGCAGTCTCTTTTTTCGCGGCGGCTTTTTTCGGCTCTTTTTCGGCAGCCGGCTTTTTCGCCTCGGCTTTTTTCGCCGCAGCTTTTTTGGCCGGTTTCTTCTCGGCTTTGGCGTCGGCTTTTTTCGCCGGCGCTTTTTTCGTCTCTTTTTTGTCTTTCTCGTCGGCCATCGCTAGTCGCCCTTACCGGTGCCGGAGTGGGAGCGGAAGGTGCGGGTGGGCGCGAACTCGCCGAGCTTGTGCCCGACCATCGACTCCGAGATGAAGACGGGGACGTGTTTTTTGCCGTCGTGCACGGCGATCGTGTGACCGACCATCTCCGGGAAGATCGTCGAGGTCCGCGACCAGGTTTTCACCATCTGTTTTTTGCCGGCCTCGTTCAGCGAGTTGATCCGCCCCATCAGGCGCTCTTCGACCCACGGGCCCTTTTTGGTCGAACGGCCCATCAGCGGCCACCCTTCTTCTTGCCGCGGCGACGGCCGCGGACGATGTAGCGGTCGGACTGCTTGCCCTTCTTGCGGGTCCGGTAGCCGAGCGTGGGCTTGCCCCACGGGGTCACCGGGTGGCCGCCGGGGGTGTGGTGCGCCTCGCCACCGCCGTGCGGGTGGTCGACGGGGTTCATCGCGACACCGCGGCTCTGCGGGCGCTTGCCCTTGTGGCGGCTGCGGCCGGCCTTGCCGACCTTCAAGTTCTGGTGCTCGGCGTTGGAGAGGGTGCCGATCGAGGCGCGGCACTCGGCGCGGACCATCCGCATCTCCGAGGACGGCAGGCGCAGGGTCACCATCTCGCCCTCCTTCGCGACCAGCTGGATCGCGGTGCCGGCGGAGCGGCCGAGCTTGCCGCCCTGACCGGGGATCAGCTCGACGTTATGGACGATGGTGCCGGTCGGCATCTGGCCCAGGGCCATCGCGTGGCCGGGTTTGATGTCGGCCTCGGGGCCCGACACGACGACGTCGCCGACCGCCAGCGTCGAGGGCGCCAGGATGTAGTCCTTGAAGCCGTCGGCGTAGTGCAGCAGGGCGATGTAGCAAGTGCGGTTGGGGTCGTACTCGATCGTCGCGACCTTCGCGGGCACGCCGTCCTTGAGCCGCTTGAAGTCGATCTTGCGGTAGCGCCGCTTGGCGCCGCCGCCGCGGTGGCGGGCGGTGACGCGGCCGTTGGCGTTGCGGCCACCGGACTTTTTCAGCCCCTCGGTGAGCTTCTTTTCGGGCTCGCTCGCGGTCAGCTGCTCGCGCAGCGGGTAGGTCGCGAAGCGGCGGCCCGGGCTGGTCGGTTTGGTTTTGCGGTTCGGCATCTCTCAGGTCTCCTAGGCGGTCTGTCCGCCCTCGAACAGCTCGATCCGCTCGCCGGGGGCGAGCTGGACGATCGCCTTCTTCCAGGCGCGGGTGCGGCCTTTGGTGAGGCCGCGGCGCTTGGGCTTGGAGCGCACCTTGGCGGTGCGGACCTGCGCGACCTCGACGCCGAAGACCTCATGGACCGCCTGGGCGATCTGGGTCTTGTGGGCGCGATCGTCGACGCGGAAGGTGTACTTGCCCTCGGCGATCAGGGCGTAGCTCTTCTCCGAGATCACGGGGCGAATCAGAATCGTGCGGGCGTCCATCAGCCGAGCCTCTCTTCAAGCGCTTTCAGGGCCGACTCGGAGACGACCAGCGAGGCCGCCGCGATCACGTCGGCGACGCCGGTGGCGCCGACCTCGAGCACGTGCGTACGGGGAATGTTGCGGAAGCTCTTCATCTCCCCGACCTCCTCGGCCGTGAGGACGACCAGGGTCGGGCTCTTGGCCGCCCACTTGCCCAGCGCCGCGGCAGCGTCCTTGGTCGAAGGAGTCTCGAAGGCGGTGGCGTCGAGG
>JBFXEM010000086.1:0-7315 GCA_050180135.1 Solirubrobacterales bacterium
AACCCGACTAGCTGCGAGAAGTCGCCGAGCGGGCCGATCTCCAACTTGACCTGGCCCTCGTAGAGACCGTCGAAGTCCTCGCGGGGCGCAGCGATCGCCTTGCCGTTGGCCTCGCCGTTGCCGTTCGAACTGGGCACCAGGGCGTCCTCGTCGGCCGCCTCGGTCAGGGCCTGCACTCGCTGGCTCACCTCCACCGCCTCGCGCAGGGCTTTCATCCGAATCCGGGTCGCCTGCCCGCGCGCCTGGGCCTGCAGCTCCTCCAGCCGCTCGGTGACGGCGTCAAGCGAGGAGATGCTGCGAGCGTGGCACTCGTTGGCCTCCTGCAGGCGCAGGTTGAGCTCGCGGATCTGGCGCTCACGCTCGATCACCATGCCCGAGAGCGACGCCATCTCGGCCTCGACATCGGCGCCGAGCGCGCGCTCGCGCTCAAGGTCCCCGACGAGACCGTTGATCTGCGCATCCTTGCTCTTGATGGCCGCATCGACCTGGGGCCGGCTATAGCCGAACAGCGACCGTTTGAAACTGCTCATGCGCGGCACCGTAAGGGCGCCTTCGGACGGTATTTCGTCACACAAGCGACACAACCCGAAAGGGGCGGCGCCGCCGGGTCTCAGGCGCTGGCGGCGGAGGGTGCTTCGGGAGCGTCGAGCTCGAGCTCCAGGCGCGGCGCCTCGCGCCAGAGATCCTCGAGCTGAAAGCGGTCGCGAGCCTCGGCGGTGAAGACGTGGAGGACGCAGTCGAGGTAGTCGCAGATCACCCAGCCGGCGTCGCCGCCGGCGTCCACCCCACTCGGCAGCTGCCCGGAGTCGCGCTTCAGCTGCACCCGCACCTCGTCGACGATCGCGCCGGCCTGGCGCTCGTTGCGAGCGGTGCAGATGACGAGGAAATCCGTGTATGCGACCAGCTCGCGCATGTCCAGCACGACCACGTCTTCGGCCTTTTTCGAGTCGGCCAGCTCGGCCAGCCGGCGGGCCAGCGATTCCGAGGAGATCGCGCTCATCGGTACACCCCCTTTTCTTCGATGAACCGCGCCACCGGCTCCGGGACCAGGTAGCGCAGTGGCCGCCCCGCAGCGGCCCGCTCGCGGACGGCGGAGGAGGAGACGCCGAACTGCGGCATCTCCAGCATCGTCGCCCTACCGTCGGCGCCGAGGCTGCGCATCACCGCGGCCACCTCGGTGTCGGAGACGCCGGCGCGCCTCGCCACCGCAAGCCGCGCCAGCTCGACCACCCGCTCGGGGTTGCGCCAGCTCTCGAGCCCGACGGCGGCGTCCGCCCCCATCACGAACACCAGCTCGGTTTCGGGTCTCTGCTCAGCAAGCATCTGCAAGGTCTCATACGTGTAGGACGGTCCCTCGCGATCGACCTCCAGGGAGGAAACCGAGAAGCGCGAGTCGTCGGCGGCGGCGAGCCGGGTCATCGTCATCCGCAGCTCCCGGCCGGGGTCGTCGGCGATCCGCTTGTGCGGCGCCTCGCCGGTCGGGACCAGGATCACCTCGTCGAGGCCGAGCTGCCAGAGCGCCTCCTGGGCCAGCGCCAGGTGCCCCAAGTGCGGCGGGTTGAACGCCGAGCCCAACACCCCTATGCCTCCGGCTTCGGAGCTAGCCACGCACTTGGCCATCGCCGTAGGCGACGTACTTGAAAGTCGTTAGCTCGCGCATCCCGATCGGGCCGCGCGCATGCAGCTTCTGGGTCGAGTTGCCGATCTCGGCCCCCATCCCGTACTCGAAGCCGTCGGTGAACCGGGTCGAGGCGTTGACGTAGACCGCCGCCGCGTCGACGCCGGCGACAAACTCCTCGGCGGCCTGCTCGGAGCCGGTCACGATCGCCTCCGAGTGGCCGGTGCCGTGGGCGTTGACGTGCTCGATCGCGTCCTCGACCGAGTCGACGATCGCCACCGCCATCTTCAGCCCGAGAAACTCGGTGTCCCAGTCCGACGGCTCCGCGACCCCCACCTCGAGCGCGCCGGCGGCGGCGCGGGCGCGGTCGTCGCCGACAAGCTCGACGCCCGCCGCGGCGAGGTCGCCAAGCACGGCCGGCGCGAAGCGGTCGGCGATCGCGGCGTCGATCAACAACGTCTCGGCCGAGTTGCAGACGCCCGGGCGCTGCACCTTGGCGTTGACCGCGATCCGCCGCGCCATCTCCAGATCGGCTTCGGAGTGGACGAAGACGTGGCAGTTGCCGGAGGCCGCGTACATGACCGGAACGGTCGCCACCGCCTTGATCGTCTCCTTCAGGCCCTCGCCGCCGCGCGGGATCAGCAGGTCGACCAGCCCCTCCTGGGTCGCCAGCTCGGCCAGCTCGTCCCGGCCGCCGCCGGCCAGCAGAACCGCCGCGTCCTCGGGCAATCCGGCCTCGGCCAGCGCTTCGCGGACGATCGCCGCCAGCGCCCCGTTGGAGCGCTCGGCGTAGGAGCTGCCGCGCAGGACGATCGCGTTGCCGCTCTTGATCGTCAGCGCCGCGCAGTCGATGGTCACGTTGGGGCGCGCCTCGTAGACGACCGCCACCACGCCCAGCGGCACCCGCACCTTGCGCAGGTCGATGCCGCTCTCCAGGGTTTTCCGCTCCAGCTCCTCGCCGACCGGATCGGCCAGCTCAGCGACGACCCGCACTCCGGCCGCCATCGCCGCCACCCGCTCCGGCGTCAGCGCCAGGCGGTCGCGCAGGGCGTCGCTCAGCCCCGCCGCGCGCTCGTCGGCGAGGTCGGCGGCGTTGGCCTCGAGGATCTGCCCGCGGCGTTCCTCCAGCAGCCGCGCCGTCGCCTCCAGGGCGGCGTTCTTGGCCTCGGTCGAGGCGCTCGCCAGCACCCTGGCCGCACGCTTGGCGGCAGCGCAGGTCTCAGCGGTGGTGGTCGTGGTCACGGCCATGCCGTCAAGGGTAGCTGGCGAATCGCACCCGATCGCCCGACGCCGCGATCAGGCGAGGACGAAGCGGTCGCGGTGGATGACCTCGTGGGCCCGTCCCGGGAACCTGTGCCGAACCTCGCCGCTCTTGCTCCCGGTGATCTCGCCCAGCTCCTGGACCGAGAACTCGACCATGCCCTTGCCGATCAGCTCGCCGCCTTCGGCGAGCCTGACGTCGACGACGTCGCCGGCCTCGAAACGCCCCTCGCTGCCGACGACGCCGACCGCAAGCAGGCTCGAGCCGCTCTCGCGCAGCTTGTCGGCGGCGCCGCGATCGACCAGCACCGCTCCCGAGGGCTGGTTCGCGTATTTCAGCCACAGCTTGAAGACGGACTGCTTGCCTTTGCGCCGGGGGGCCGGCAGGAACAGGGTGCCCACAGACTGGTCCTCGACCGCGGCCCGCAGGGTTCCCGCCTCGGTGCCGTTGCAGATCGCGACCGCGACGTTGGACTGACTCGCCATCTCGGCGGCCGCGACCTTGCTACCCATGCCGCCGCGGCCGAGGTGCGACGGCCGCTCGCCGATCCCGATCGCCGCCAGCTGACTCGGGTCCTGGATCGTCCGGATCAACTCGGCGCCCGGATCGACCCGGGGGTCCTGGCTGTAGAGGCCGTCGGTGTTCGTCAGCAGCACCAGCAGGCGCGCGTGCAGGAAGACCGCCACCTGGGCGGCGAGGAAGTCGTTGTCGCCGAAGGTGATTTCGTCCGTCGCGGTGGTGTCGTTCTCGTTGATGACCGGAACCACCTCCCAGTTGAGCAGGCGTTCGATCGTCTGACGGGCGTTGCGGTAGTGGGTTCGCCTGGTGATGTCGGACCTGGTGAGCAGGATCTGCGCCGCCTGGGTCCCGTTCCGTTTCAGCCTCTCCTCGTAGGCGCGAAACAAGTCCCCCTGCCCAAGCGCAGAGGCCGCCTGAAGTTCGTCCATCGCCTTCGGGCGCGCGCCCAGGCCCTTGAGCCAGGTGCCTCTCGTAATCGCCCCCGAGGTCACCATCACGATCTGCTCGCCGGCCCGCTGCAGGGCGCTGACCTGCTCGCACACGGAGTCGAGCACGTCCGTGCGCAGCTCACCCTCGTCGGTGGCGACGACTGACGATCCCAGCTTCACGACGAGAGTCATGGTGCGGCCAGTCTAGGAGGGATTGGCGAACCCCCGGACGCGAAGCGGAGCGGACGGGTCCTGCTCAGATGTGCAGCTCGAACTCGTGCTCGCCGACGCGGACGTCGTCGCCGGGCTCGAAGCCGGCCTTGCTCAGGGCCGAGATAACGCCGATCTCGACCAACCGTTGCTCCAGATAGGCGAGCGCTTCCTCGTTCTTGGTGTCGTGGCGCTCGAACAGCAGCTCGACGCCGCGACCGAGGATGCGGAAGGCACCGTCGTCCTCGCGCTCGACCCAGTAGCCGCCCTCGCCGGCGGGCCGGTAGACCTTGTGCTCGGCCTCGAACTCGCCGCCCGCCTCGACCGCCGCCGGCAGCGGCGCCTGCAGGCTCGGCAGCTCGGCGAGGATGCGCGTGCGCAGCTCCTCCAGGCCCTCACCGGTCGCCGAGGAGACGGCGAGGACGCCGAGTACGCCGTCGCCGAGGCGCTCGCTCCAGGCGGCGGCGGCGGCCTCGACCTCGTCCGCGAGCAGCAGGTCGCGCTTGGAGAGCACGACCAGCTCCGGCAGCTGCTCGAGCCCGGCCCCGTGGGCAGAGAGCTCGCCGCGCACGGTCTCATAAGCCTCGAGCGGCTCGCCTTCGATCGGCACCAGGTCGACCAGGTGGACGAGCATCGAGCAGCGCTCGACGTGGGCGAGGAACTCGTGGCCGAGCCCGGCACCCTCGGCGGCGCCTTCGATCAGGCCGGGGATGTCGGCGATGATCGCCTGCCCGTCTTCGCCCTCGATCGTGCCCAGCCCGGGCGCGAGCGTCGTGAAGGGGTAGTCGGCGACCTTCGGCTGGGCCCGGGTGAGGCGGCCGAGCAGCGAGGACTTGCCGGCGTTGGGGAGGCCGACCAGGCCGACGTCGGCCAGCAGTTTCAGACGCAGCTCGATCCAGTCCTGCTCGCCTTTGGTGCCGTTCTCGGCGAACCGCGGCGCCTGCCGGGTCGAGGTCGTGAAGCGCCTGTTGCCGTGCCCCCCGCGCCCCCCGCGCGCGACCACCGCCCGCTGGCCCGCCTCGACCAGGTCGACCGCGCTGCCGTCCACGGTCACCGCCTGGGTGCCGGGCGGCACCGGAATCGCCAGCTCCTCGCCGCGGGCGCCGTGGCGGTTTGAGCCTTCGCCGTGGCGACCGCGCTGGGCGCGGAAGTGCTTGGAGCCCTTCAGCGCTCCGAGGTCGCGCTTGGAGGGGTCGCAGACCAACACCACGTCTCCCCCGTGCCCGCCGTCGCCGCCATCGGGCCCACCCCGCGGCACGTGAGCCTCGCGCCGGAAGCTGATGCAGCCATTGCCCCCGGCCCCACCCTCAACCCAGATTTTCGCCTTGTCGTACATGGGCAGAGGGTAGTTGGCGACTTAGTCGCGCATATAGCGACCAAGTCGCCAGCGCGGGTTTGCCGCCCGCGACGCTTCGGCCCTAGTCGTCCGCGAGAACGCGGATGGTGCGGCCCTTGCGGGCCGTGAAGAAGTCGACCTTGCCTTCGCGGGTGGCGAAGATCGTGTGGTCGCGGCCAAGGCCGGTGCCCTCACCGGGCCAGAACTTGGTGCCGCGCTGGCGGACGATGATCTCGCCGCCGCTCACCTGCTGGCCGGCGAAGACCTTGACGCCGAGCATGTTCGGATTGGATTCCCGCCCGTTGCGGCTGGAACCGAGACCTTTCTTATGAGCCATGCCTAGGCCTCCTCTTTCTCTGCAGCTTTGCTCGCGGGCTCTTTTTTCTCCGCTTTCTTGGCGGCCGCTTTGCCCACTTTCAGGCTGGTCACCTCGAGCTTGGTCAGCTCGGAGCGGTGGCCGGCGCGCCGGCGGTAGCCCTTCTTCGCCTTGTATTTGAAGACCTTGATCTTCTTGCCGCGCAGGTGCCCGGCCACGGTCGCCTCGACCTTGACCTTCTCGAGCTCCTTCGGCGCCGCGATCACCTCGGTGTCGCGGAACATCACCGGGCGCAGGCTGACCTTGTCGCCCTCTTTGGCGTCGAGGCGATCGACGAAGAGAGCCGTGCCCTCCTCGACCTTGTACTGCTTTCCACCGCTTTCAACCACTGCGTACATGCTCAATCGCCGTCCTTCTCGCCACCTTGTTTGGCGCGCGAACGCCCACGACCGCCTCTGCGGCCACGACTGCGTTTGCGCGAAGCAGCGGAGGAGTCTAGCTCGGCGCCGTTTTCGGCGCTCGCTGCGGAGCCGTTGGGGGACTCGCCGCCCAGCAGCGAGGCGACCGCCGCGGAGCGCTGGACCTCCTCGATCCGGACCAGCCGGCGCTCGCCGACGTAGCGGCCGGCACCGGTGACGCTGACGATGTAGGAGTCGATCCGGGCGACCGCGTCGTCGGCGTTGTACATGTGCGGCTCGTCGATCTTGACCAGGACCTCCTCGCCGACCTTGAACGGCAGCGCCCGCTCCTCGATCTCGGCCCGCTCCCCCTTCTCGACCACCTCGAAGGTGTCGATCGCGAGCGCTTCGCCGCCCTCGAAGTGGAACTGCTTGCCGGTTTCAGACTCGAACTCGGCGAGGCCGCTGTCGGAATCGGTCAGCTCCGCCGCGACCTTTGGGTTGACGCGGATCAGGAAGGCCTCGACGTCGCTGTTGTCGGCGACGATTTCGCGCATCTTCCGCAGCCCCTCCAGGGCCACGGTCTCCGCCGAGAGGACAACGCCCTCGCCCTGACAGGTCGGGCAGAGCTCGGTGAGGATCTCGCGCACGCCGTCGGTCACGTTCTGGCGGGTCATCTCGACCAGGCCCAGCGGCGAGACCTCGACCACGTAGCTCTTCGACTTGTCGGCGTCGAGCGCTTTGCGCATCACTTTGAGGACTTTGTCGCGGTTGGAGGCCCGCGCCATGTCGATGAAATCGATCACGATGATGCCGCCGATGTCGCGCAAGCGCAGCTGCCGCACCGCCTCCTCGGCGGCCTCGGTGTTGACCTTGGTGATCGTCTCCTCGAGCCCGCCTTTGCCGCGGCCCGTGAAGCTGCCGCTGTTGACGTCGATCACGGTCAGCGCCTCGGTGTAGTCGATGATCAGGTAGCCACCCGAGGGCAGGTCGACGCGGCGGTTGAGGGTCGACTCGATCTCCTCGTCGATCTTCCACTTCTCGAACAGCGGCTTCGGGTCCTTGTAGAGCTCGACGCCGCCGACCAGCTCCGGCGCGGTGCGCTGGAAGAAGCTGGTGACCCGTTCGAACTGCTTCTCGGAGTCGATGATCGCTTTCTCGAACTCGTTGAGGAAGACGTCGCGGAGGACGCGCACCGAGAGGTCGGCCTCCTGGAAGACCAGCGAGGG
>JBFXEM010000087.1:0-7301 GCA_050180135.1 Solirubrobacterales bacterium
GCCGTAATGGAGCAGGTATCCCTCGCGCACAGCCTCGACCACGAGCGCGTACTCCGCCGGGGCCGCGGCGGCGCGCGGCCCGCGGGCGGCGAGCTGGCCGAGCTTCGGGGCCGCCGCCGGGTCGACCACGTGCGGGGAGATCGGCGTGTCTTCCTCACGCAACTGCGCCGCCAGCGCCCGCAGTGCGTCCTCCGGCATCGCGTGGTTCTTTTCGGAGCTCATAGTTCCGAAAGGAACCACGAGTTCGGAATGGGAGTCACGGCAGGGCTTCGTCGAGGGCCTCGGCCGCGGCTTCGAGCGTGCGGTCGATCGTCGACTCGTCGTGGGCGAGGGAGACGAACCAGGCCTCGAACTGGGCCGGCGGCGGGTAGACGCCGCGGTCGAGCAGGCCGCGGCAGAAGGCGGCGTGGGCCTCGAGGTCGCAGGCATTGGCGCCGGCGAAGTCGCGGACCGGCTCGGGGCTGAAGAAGAGCGTGGTCAGGCCGGGGGCCGAGGCGACCTGCAGCGGCCGCTCGGCCGCCAGCGCCTCGAAGCCCGCCGCGAGGCGATCGGTCAGCTGGCCGAGCCGGGCGTAGGCGTCGGCGTCGAGCGCGGCCAGGGTCGCCAGCCCGGCGGCAACCGCCAGCGGGTTGCCCGAGAGCGTGCCGGCCTGGTAGACGTCGCCGGCCGGGGCGATCCGTTCCATCTGCTCGCGGGGGCCGGCGAAGGCGGCCGCGGGCAGGCCGCCGCCGATCACCTTGCCCATCACGGTCAGGTCGGGTTCGACCCCGTAGAGCTCCTGGGCGCCGCCGCGGGCGACCCGGAAGCCGGTGATCACCTCGTCGAAGACCAGCAGCGCCCCCGCCGCGCCGGTCGCCTCGCGGAGAAACTCGAGATAGCCCTCGGCCGGCGGGACGACGCCCATGTTGGCGGCGATCGGCTCGGCCAGCAGGGCCGCGACCTCGTGCTCGGCGAGCGCCTTGCTGACCGCCTCGCGGTCGTTCCAGGGGACGACGATGGTGCTCGCCGCCTGCGCCGCGGTCACCCCGGGGCTGCCGGGGACGCCCAGCGTCGCCAGGCCCGAGCCGGCGTCGGCGAGCAGCCCATCGGAGTGACCGTGGTAGGCGCCGGCGAACTTGACCACGACCTCGCGGCCGGTGATCGCGCGCGCCAGGCGCACCGCGCCCATCGCCGCCTCGGTCCCGGAGCTGGTCATCCGCACCATCTCGACCGAGGGGAAGCGGTCGGCGACCTGCTCGGCCAGCTCGACCTCGCGGGCGGTGGCGGCGCCGTAGCTGGTGCCGCGCTTGGCGGCTTCGATCACCGCGGCGACGACCGAGGGCTCGGCGTGGCCGAGGATCAACGGTCCCCAGGAGCCGACCCAGTCGAGGTAGCGGCCGCCGTCGACGTCGACCAGCTCGCAGCCCTCGCCGCGCTCGATGAAGATCGGCTCGCGGCCGATCTGGCGCATCGCGCGCACCGGCGAGTTGACGCCGCCGGGGAGAACGCGCTGGGCCCGCTCGTACAGCCCCCCGGAGTTAGGAATTCTCGGCCTCCCAGGCCGCGTAGTCGTCGGTGAAGTAGTGCAGGCGGATCTTCTTGTACTCGGTCGAGGAGTAGAGCGTGGCGCGGTCGTCCGGACCCATCCCGCAGTCCTCGGCGATCGCGTCGAGGACCGCGTCGCACTCCTGCTTGGAGCGACCGTGGGCCATCGTGAAGACGCTGTAGGGCCAGTCCTCATAAGTGGGGCGCTGGTAGCAGTGGGAGATCCCGCGGAAGGAGGCCATGCGGCCGCCGACCTCCATGATCCGCTCCTCGGGCACCTTCCAGACGCCCATCCCGTTGGCCGAGAAGCCGGCGCGGCGGTGATAGAGGATCGCCGCCACCCGGCGCAGGATCTTGCGGTCGACCATCCCCCGCAGCCGCTCCAGCAGCTCCTCGGTGGAGATCCCGAGCTCGGTGGCCGCCTCGTCGTAGGGACGCTCGACCGCCTTCATCGGACCCTGCAGGGCCTTGATCGTGGCGATGTCGTCCTCGTCGTAGGGCTGCGGTTCGAGCTCGCGAGGAGGGGCCGCCTCGACCGCGGCGGCGAGCGCCTCGGTCCCCTTCTCCATCTCCAGGTTCATGTTGATCTTGAACAGGGTCAGGGTCGGCAGCTCGCGCATCGACTCGGCGCCGGTCGCCGCCATCAGCGCCTCGATCGTGCCGTGCAGGCCGAGCTTGGAGTCCGGCGGCGTCGCGATCGTGAACCAGAGGTTGAAGTCGTGGGTGCGCAGGTAGTTGTGCGAGACGCCGGGGTGGGCGTTGACGATCTGCGCCGCCCGCTGCGGGTTCTCGGAGTCGACTTTGGCGGCGACCAGCATCGACTCGTAGCCGAGCGCCCTGGTGTCGAAGATCGGCGTGATCTCGCGGATGATGCGGCCGTCGAGCAGCCGCCGGGTGCGGGCGAGCACGTCGTCGAGCTCGAGCTCGGCCTCGGCGGCGACGAGAGCGAACGGCTCCGGGTCGAGCGGGAAGGTCGACTGCAGCAGGTTCATCAGCCGCTTGTCGGTCTCGTCGAGCGGGATCGCCGAGCCGTCCTTGCGCGAGCGCGCCTTCGACTGCGGGGTCTTTACCGAAGCCAAGCTGCGGCCTCCTTCGCGTAGTAGGTGACGATCGCGTCGGCGCCGGCGCGGCGGATCGAGGTCAGCGTCTCGACGACCGCGGCGCGCTCGTCGATCCAGCCGTTGGCGGCGGCGGCCTTCAGGGTCGAGTACTCGCCGGAGACGTGGTAGGCGGCGAGCGGGGCGCCGGTCGCGTCCTTGACCCGGCGCACGACGTCGAGGTAGGGGACCGCCGGCTTCACCATCAGCATGTCGGCACCCTCGTCGAGGTCGAGCTCGGCCTCGCGCACCGCTTCGGCGGCGTTGGCCGGGTCCATCTGGTACCCACGGCGGTCGCCGAACTCGGGAGTCGACCCGGCCGCGTCGCGGAAGGGTCCGTAGAAGGCGGAGGCGTACTTGGCGCTGTAGGCGACGATCGGCACCCCGGGGTGGCCCTCCTCGTCCATCTGGTAGCGGATCGAGCCGATCCGGCCGTCCATCATGTCGCTGGGGGCGACCGCGTCGGCGCCCGCCTCGGCGTGAGAGATCGCGGTTTTCGCCAGCAGCTCGACCGAGAGGTCGTTCTGCACCTCGCCGTCGGGGCCGACGATCCCGCAGTGGCCGTGCGAGGTGTACTCGCAGAGGCAGACGTCGGTGATCACCGTCAGGTCCGGGTGGGCCTCCTTCAGCGCCCGCACCGCCATCTGCACGATGCCCTCGTCGTCGTAGGCGCCGCTGCCGACGTCGTCCTTGGCGGCGGGCACCCCGAAGAGGAGCACGGTCCCGATCCCGGCGGCGGCGACCTCGCCGGCCTCCTCGACCAGGTTGGAGATCGAGAAGCGCTCGATGCCCGGCATCGACGGCACCTCCTCGCGGATCCCCTCGCCGGCGACCACGAAGATCGGCTGGATCAGATGAGCCGGAGAGAGCTCGGTTTCACGGACCAATCCGCGCAGGGCGTCGGTGCGGCGCATGCGGCGCATGCGGGTTGAGGGGAAAGCCATCGCTTCCGATTCTAGGGACGGGTAGCGTTCGCGCGGATGGTCGGGGGCGACACAGCCGTGCTGGAGGCGGAGGCGCTGGTCAAGCGCTACGGCGAGCGCGAGGCGCTGCGCGGGGTCAGCTTCAGCGCCGCCGCCGGCGAGCTGGTGGCCGTGATCGGGCCCAACGGGGCCGGCAAGACGACCCTGCTCTCGATCCTCGCCGGCATCCTCGAGGCCGACGGCGGCGGGGTCGCGGTCGAGCAAGGGCAGGTCGGCTGGGTGCCCCAGCAGGCAGCGCTCTACCGGCGGCTGACCGTCGAGGAGAACCTGCTGCTGTTCGCGCGGCTGGAGAAGCATGAGGATCCGCGGGCCTCGACCGAGCAGATGCTGGAGCTGACCGGGCTCGCCGAGCGGCGCGAGGAGATCGTCGCCCGCCTCTCCGGCGGCAACCAGCAGCGGATCAACATCGCGATCGGCCTGCTGGCGCGGCCGCGGGTGCTGCTGCTCGACGAGCCCAGCGTCGGCCTCGACCCGCGTCAGCGGGCGCGGCTGTGGGAGTTCATCTCCGGCCTCGCCGACGACGGCACCGCGGTGATCTTCTCCACCCACGACATCCAGGAGGCCGAGCGCTACGGCGGCAGGCTGCTGGTCCTCGCCGACGGCGAGGCGCTGTTCGACGGCGCCACCGAACAGCTGCGCGAGGCGGTCCGGCGCGAGGCGCCCGAGGCCGCCGACCGCGACTTCGAGACCGCCTTCGTCGCCTACCTCCAGCATCGGGGTCACTGAGGGCACCGATGCGCTGGCTGCTGCTCAAGGACCTGCAGATCCTCCGCCGCTCGCCGCTGCAGGCGGCGCTGCTGGTCCTCTACCCGATCCTGATCGCCGTCCTCGTCGGCTTCGCGATCTCCCGCGACCCCGACAAGCCCCGCGTCGCCTACCTCAACGAAGTCCCGGCCGACAGCCGCATCAACATCGGTGGCGAGCAGCTGCCCTCCTCCAACGTCAGCGACCGCATCTGCCGCCGGGTCGAGTGCGTCGAAGTCGGCGACCGCGAGGAAGCCGAAGCGAAGGTCAGCTCCGGCGACGTGCTGGCGGCCCTGGTCCTGCCCGCCAACCTGGTCGACAAGATCAACTCGCTCTCGACCCTCTCGCCGGGAACGCCGAAGGTCGAAGTGCTGGTCAACGAGGAGGACCCGGTCAAGGCTGGTCTCGTCAACGACCGCATCGACGCGCTGCTGGCGCAGGCGAACCTGGCGATCGCCAGGCGCATCGCCGCCGAAGGCAGCCGCTACCTGCAACTGATCCTCGACGGCGGCTCGCTCGAACTGCTCGGCCAGCGCTTCCCGATTCTCGGCCTCGCCGCCAGCGCCCGCATCCTCGAGGCGCTCGAACCGGCGCTCGAACCACAGCTGCGCGCCTCCCTGCGCCAGGTGACCGAGTTCGCCGAGGAAGCTCGCGACAACCTCGACGTCGCCGGGCCGCTGATCGATCGCCTGGCACAGCCGATCGCGGTCGAGAAGGTGGTGGTCGGCGGTTCCTCGCCGCCGCTGGAAATCTTCGCGATCGCGGTCGCGGCCACCCTCACCCTCGCCTTCGTGACGGTCCTGCTCGTGGCCGGCTCGCTAGCGCTCGAGCGCGAGGAGAACGCCTTCCCGCGGCTCACCCGCGGGCTCGTCTCCCGCGAGGCGCTGCTGGCCGAGAAGGTGCTGCTGGGGATGGCGGTCGGGCTCGTGGTCACCCTGTTGCTGTTGGCCGGGATGGCGATCTTCGTGCCGCTGCAGTGGGACCGGCTCGTCCTCTGGCTGGCGGCGATCCTGGTCGGCGGCGGCGCCCTGGCGGCGGCCGGGGCGGCGCTGGGCGCGGCGGCGCGCGAGGTCCGCGCCGTCTCCCTGCTCGCCTTCATGGTGACGCTGCCGGTCGCCTTCCTCTCGCTGGTCCCCTCCGGCGCCGTCGGCGGTGGCGTCTACGACGCGATCCGCGTCTTCACGGCGGTCTTTCCCTTCAAGCCGACCCTGCAGGCGATGACCGCCGCGCTCGACTCGGCCGGCTCGGGGATCGGCGGACCGCTGCTCCACCTCGTGATCCTGATCGTCGCCTACGGGCTGCTCGCCCGCTTCGCCCTGCGCCGCTTCGCCAGCGTCTGAATCGCCGCTCGGTGCATCGTGGCCCCCAGGGGGGCCCAAATAGGACGAGCGCTACCCGGCCAACGGGATCGCGTTGCCGCGCAGGACCGCGGTGCGGGCGTGGGCCAGGCCCGGGTCGAGGCTGGACTCGACGAAGCGCTCGAGGTCGAGCTCGGGAGCGAGCAGGTGGCGGACGTGCTCCAGCACTTCGACCTCCCCCATCGCCCGGAAGCGGCGCGGCTTCGCTTCGACCGCCGCCAGCGCCACCTCGGCCTCGTCGATCGCGAGGCAGCCGTGGCGGCTGACGAAGGCCCGCAGCCGTGGCGGCCCCTCGACCCCGATCTCGCTGTGGATCTCGAACCCGCCGAGCTCGCGCAGCTCGTAGTTGGGCTCGGTCGCGGCGAGCGCCGCCAGCTGCGCGGGAGTCGGGTAGGCGACGTGGACCGGGGCGTGGGTGCCGGGGCTGCGCTGCAGGGTCGCGGGAACGGCGCCGTAGAGGGAGACGTGGGCCGAGTAGACGACGTCGAACCCGACCAGCTCGGCGTAGATCAGCGGCAGCGGAAGCTCGGGCAGTGCCGCCAGCTTGCGAGCGAGGACTTCGGGGGAGGCGTTGGCGCCGTAGGCAAGCACCGCCTCGCGGCCGCCGAGGTCGGGCTCGGCCCCGCGCGGGAGCTCGACCGTGTGGGCGCCGGTCTGGACGAAGGAGTGCAGCGGCGCCTCGTAGGGGTAGCGCACGGCGCGCGCCAAGATCTCGCCCGGGTGCCTCGGCTCGGCCATCGCCCTGAATCTCGCAGATAGGCTCGTGGGGCGATGCGAGTCCTCTTCATCGGCGATGTCGTCGGCGGCCCGGGCCGCCGCGGCCTGCGCGAGACCATGCCCGGCCTGCGCGAGCGCTACGCGCCCGACCTGACGATCGTCAACGGCGAGAACTCGGCCGGGGGGATGGGGATTACCGAGCGCACCGCCAATGACATCTTCGGCGCCGGCGCCGCCGTCATCACCCTCGGCAACCACGCCTACCGCCATCGCGAGGCCTACGGGTTCCTCGACCGCGAGCCCCGGGTGGTGCGGCCGGCCAACTACCCGGCGGGCAACCCCGGCCACGGCCACACGATCGTCGAGGCGGGCGGCATGCGGGTCGCCGTGATCAACCTCAGCGGCGGGGTCGGGCTGCGGGTCGCGCGCTCGCCCTTCGACACCGTCGACGGCATCCTCGAACGGATCGCCGGCGACGCCGACGCCGTCGTGGTCGACTTCCACGCCGAGGTGACCAGTGAGAAGGTGGCGATGGGCTGGCACCTCGACGGCCGCGTCGCCGCCGTCTTCGGCACCCACACCCACGTCCCCACCGCCGACGGCCGGGTGCTCCCGCGCGGCACGGCGCACATCAGCGACGTCGGCATGACCGGCTCCCGCACCAGCGTCCTCGGCGTCAAGCCCGAGCAGGCGCTGGCCTCGCTGATGACCCAGATGCCGACCCGCTTCGAGACGGCCGAGGAGGACGTCTGGGTGATGGGCGCCGTGGTCGACGTCAACGAGCGGGGCTTGGCGGACTCCTTCGAGCAGGTACTGGTGCCGGCTCCGCCCCCGCAGGCGTAGTCGCGACCGCCGCCAAGGCGACCAGCAGCAGCGGG
>JBFXEM010000088.1:0-7242 GCA_050180135.1 Solirubrobacterales bacterium
CTGCGAGCGGTCGGCCAGCTTGGCAACGGCGGCGACGGCGAAGATCGCCGCCAGGCCGAGTCGGAGGACGAGGAGCGCAACGCTCACCATGCGGCAAGGATGATGCGGCCCGAGCCCGCCGCAACGTGGTGGCACCACAGGTTTTTGGCGACGGGACGGTTGAGGCGGCGGCGGTCAGGAGGGTCCGGTCGGCCCTAAGGGCCTCCGCGTGCAGACCCGCGGCGGCCAGCCCATCCGCACGCGCAGCGTGCTCGGCGCCACCTAGAGGCGCCGGAACGGCGGCGCTCGATTGCCTGTCCTTTCGGTGGCGCCACGGGCCACCGCGTGGGAAGCTGGGGTCCCCCCGACTCAAGGAGAAGCTCGTGAAACACATCCGCAGGCGACTCACGTACTCCAACGTCGTCGCCTCCCTTGCCCTCTTCCTGGTCGTCGCCGGTGGCAGCGCCTTCGCCGCCAATCAGCTCGCCAAGAACTCGGTCGGCTCAAAGCAGATCAAGAAGAACGCCGTCACCGCCGCGAAGATCAAGAAGAACGCGGTCACCTCGGCGAAGATCAAGAACGCCGCCATCACGACGGCGAAGATCAAAGGTGCCGCGGTGACCGGTGCCCAGATCGCCGACGGTTCGATCACCGGCGCCGAGATCAACCCCACCAGCACTCCGTTCACGCGGCTGGTCGGGACGGTGAACAGGACCGCGGTCGCCGCCGCCACTCCCCCCGCGCCGTATCTGATCGGCACCTACACGCAGCCGGTGGGCGAGGTCGACAGCTTCGTCAGCTCGGTCACCGTCAGTTTCGCCGACAGCTGCAAAGCCCCAAGGACGTTCCAGGCCTACCTCCTGATCGATCCCGCCAACCCGGCCGCACCGTCCGCCTTCGACCTCGCCGGCGTCACCGTGTTCGAAGACAAAGCGGGCGGCGCGCTGACCAAGCAGCTCAGCTTCACCTCCGGCCTCGGAGGCTACGCACCGACGACCTACGCGGCTCCCGCCGTCGCCACCCAGAGGGTGTTCTACGTCCTGCCCTTGGGCGCCACCTGCTCCAGCGGCAGCGGCGTGAACATCCAGAGCGCCAAGATCAACGTGCTCGGGACGCCCGGAGGCTGAGCGGAGCAGCGCCTCGAGTCAACCGCGCCGGGGCACCGACGGCCCCGGCGCGGAAGTACCTTCGCGATCGCCGTGCTCCCTCGCCGCCGAGGTCGAGTCGACAATCGCCGCGGAGAGGACGTTCACCTGACGCTGACCACCAAGGCGGTCGGGCGCCACGCCTCCCACATCTACGAGACCCTCGGGCTCGAGCCCGCCTTCGCGGCGCCTCAGCCCGAAGGGCGAGTGCGAGAACTGGCCGTGGTCGCCACGGCCAGCACCGCCAGCGCGCGAGATGCGATGGGTCCAAGTCCACTCCAGAGGGGAACTGGGCTTCCTGCTGGGATCGGGGAGGCGTGAAATGCTGCCTGGCCAATGAGAATCCGCGCCATCGCCATCGCCATCGCCCTGCCCTGCCTGCTCGTCCCGGCTTCCGCCGCCGCGGCGAAGTCGACCGCCATCGACGTCCAGCGTGGGCTCGAACGGCTGGTCGCCGCTCCGAGCGGTCCTCCCGGGGCGATCACGACGCTCTACCGCGGCGGCAACTTGACCGTTCTGCGCGCCGGCCGCGCCGACGTGAAGCGACCGGCCGCGCCGCGGGCGAGCGACCACATGCGGATCGCCAGCATCGCCAAGGCCTTCAGCGGCGCCGTCGCCCTCAACCTCGTCCGCGCCGGCAGGCTCGGGCTCGACGACACGATCGCCCAGCGGCTGAGCGGGATGCCGGCGACCTGGGGCGCGGTGACGGTGCGGCAGATGCTCAACCACACCAGCGGCCTGCCCGATTACACGAAGTCCAAAGCCTTCGCCGAACAGGCCGAAAAGCGCCCCCGCGCCTACGTCTCCCCTCAAACGGTGATCGACTGGGTCCGCGCCGACCCGCTCGAGTTCGCCCCCGGCTCGAAGTACGAGTACTCGAACACCGACAACATCGTCGTCGGCCTGATCGCCGAGGCGGTCACCGGCGAGTCTTACGGCACGGCGCTGCAGAAGATCGTCTTCGGGCCGGCGGAGCTGAGCCAGACCAGCTTCCCGACCAAGGTGGCGCTGCCGAAGCCGTTCATCCACGGCTACATCGTCGATCCCGCCGAGCCCCCGGTCGACGTCTCGACCTTCCTCAACCCCAGCGGCGCCTGGGCCTCGGGAGCGATCGTCTCCACCCCGAGGGATCTCAACGCCTTCATCCGCGCCGACCTCGGGCTCGAGTTCTTCGACCGCGCCCAGCAGCGCGAGCAGATGAAGTGGGTGCGCGGCGGCGAATCGAGCCCCCCGGGGCCGGGCAAGAACTCCGCCGGCCTAGCCCTCTTCCGCTACCAGACCAGGTGCGGCACGGTCTACGGCCACACCGGCAACTTCCCCGGCTACGTGCAGTGGGCGGCGGCCAGCGCCGACGGCAAGCGCGCCGTCACCACCTCCCTCAACATCCCGGCACCGAAGGGCAAGCTCCTCGCCCAACTGCGCGGTGTCCAGGCAACCGCCGTCTGCGCCCTGCTCGGCCGCTAGCTGGGCGGCTTCCTCACCAGCGTCGTCCCCGCCACGAACAGAAACCCGGCGGCGAAAGCGGCATGGATCTGCCTGTTGTGTGGCGACAGAACCGAACGCCGCCTGCGCGAGTGCCAGCAGCAGAGCGAACCAGCGCTGCTGGCCCAGGGTCAGCGAGCGTCGGGGCCTTTCGTCTCCCTCGTACAGCCCCAGCGTCGCGGACGCTCCATCGGGATCGCTCTGTAACTGTCGTATCCCTTCTCGCGTGGTCTCAGAGAGACTGCGCCGCCAACCCAGGATGACGACTGCGGCGCCGAGCAGCATCGCAATGCCCAAGGCGACAAGGTCATCGATGGCGGGCCCACCAGGACTCGGGTCGGGCCAATCTGAAGCCCGTGATCCACCGAACGATCCCGAGCGTGAAACCAGCCGTAGTCGAACAGGGGCCACTGACCCTTCAGCACCGTGACCGTCGCCGGCCCGATGATCGAGTCCGACTCCCGCCGACGGGAAGGCACTTACTGCAAATCGCTGGTCGCCGAGCCGAGCCAGTCCGCCGCGGCCCCTTCCACTTCCCAGCGCCGGCTCAAGGTCGGTCGGGCGCCAGCCGATGGAAAGTGGCCCACAACCCTTCGGAGGAGTCCTGCTCATGAAGTCGCGTCGCCCTCGCCTCACCTACGCCAACGTCGTCGCCACGATCGCCTTGTTCGCGGCGCTCGGTGGGGTCAGCTATGCCGCCACGACCCTGCCGAAGAACAGCGTCGGAACCGACCAGATCCAGGCCGAAGCGGTCCGCACCGGCAAGCTCGCCGAGGACGCGGTGACCGCCTCCAGGCTGTCCCAGGGGGTCCGCGAACGGATCGCCGCCGCCGGCGCCACGTCGACGACCACCTCGACTCCGGAAAGCGTCAAGCACGCCGAAACCGCCGATACGGCGTTGAGGGCCAACACCGCGGTACGCGCGGACAGCGCCAAAGACGCCGATGCCCTCGGTGGCCAGCCGGCCGACCACTACCTGAGCGCCGATTCCGTCCTGCAGCCAGGGCAGACCGAGGCCGGCGACTACATCGCCGCCGCGGGCAACGGCGAAGCCGGCACCGTGCTGGTCCAGTTCTGGCCCCACCTGCCGGAATCGCTGCAGGAAGGACACATCAAGGTGATCCCGGAAGGCGGCGGCCCCACCCCCGAATGCCCGGGTCCCGGCCAAGCAGCCGCCAGCTACATGTGCGTCTACCAGTCGTTCAACGAAGGCATGACGTTCGAATCCTTCATCTCGACCATGCCCGGCTCGATCTACGCCGGACCGCTGAGCGGTGTCATGACCTGGCGGAGCAATCAGTTCAACGGCCTGCTGCGCGGCACCTGGGCCTACACCGCGCCGTAGCCGAGGGCGTCCGGCCCGGCGCCACCATGAGCGCGCCCCCCGGAGCTACGTCGGCGGGCGTGGGAAGGCAAGCGCACCCCGCAACCGCCGGCAGCGCTCCTGAGCAATAAGATCTCGCCACGATGAACCGGGCTGGGGCCGTCAGGGTGGCGCTCGTGGCGCTTGTGGCGGCCCTTCTCATGCCGGCAAGCGCCGTTGCCGGCAGGGCGATCGATGCCGGCCTCGGCTGCCGGACCGCGTTCTGCGCCAGCGTCTCCGCGGATGGCTCGCGGGTCGTGTTCCCATACCACGGAGAGCTGATTGCCGGAGCCGGCACGTGGCAGCTCTACGAGTGGCACGATGGGAAGGTCCGGTCGCTGCTCGCCCCCGGCCTCTCCCAGGGCCAGTTCCTGCAGATGGAGGGAGCATCCGCCGACGCGACCCATGTCTTCGTGTCGACCAGGGCGGCTTTGTCACCCGAGGACACGGATGGATCCGCTTTGGACGTCTACGACATCCAAGGAGGCACGCCGTCCCTGATCTCAACCGGACCGCTCGACCACCCAGCTGAGCAGACGGCAGCCATGCCGTTCTTCCAGGGGTCTTCGCCGGACGGCTCACGCGTCTTCTTCCAGGACACCAGGGCGCTGACCGTCGAGGATCTCGACATCTGCCCCAGCCTGTACGAACGTGCCGCGGGCCAGACCAGGATGATCGCGCCAAACCCCGAACCACCGCCGTTTCCGATCTGCGAGTGGCCCGATTTCGGCGGCCTCTCGCGAGACGGATCCCACCTCTTCTTCGTCAGCGGCGTCGACCTGCAGGCGGGGGACGACGAGGGAGAGGACATCTACCAGCAGGTCGGGGCGTCGTTGACGCGGCTCGCCACGGGTCCCGAGCCGGCATCCAACTGCACCAAGCGCCTGCGCGTCTTCGCCTCCTCGGGCAACGGCGACACGATCCTCTTCTCCACGAACGGCCCTGCCCTGCCTGAGGACACCAACGGGACCGACGACCTCTACAAGCGCAGGCCGGACGGGTCGTTCGTACTCGTCTCCAAAGGCACGCCGGCCGCCGAGACGTGTGCCCCCAGCCAAAGCGTCCGCGGCGTCGCCCTCTCAGCCGACGGCGGGACGACGGTCTTCGAAACGGTCGCCGCTTTGAGCCCGGCCGACAAGGACGCGGCGCCCGATCTCTACAGCGCCGACGACAACGGGGCCTTCGAACTGCTCAGCAGCGGACCGACCGATCCCCAGGTCGAGGAGCCGACGACGATCTTCCCCGACTGGCTCAGCGCGGCCTCCGAAGACGCCCGAACGGTCGCGTTCGAGACGCAGCAGCGCCTGGTGGCCGCGGATCGGGACGACTCGGCGGACGTCTACCTCCGCGCCGGCGGACTCACCTCGCTGCTCTTGGAAGGGCCGCCGAGCAGACCCGCCCCAACGGCCGAACTGTCGGGCATCTCGGCTGACGGCAACACGGTCGCGTTCGCGACCAGGGCGGGGCTCGTCGCCGGCGACACCAATCGCCAGCGCGACTACTACCTGCGGAGGATCGGCTCCAAGCGCCCCGTCCTGCTCTCCGCCGAGACGACCGCGCCGGCCGTGTGGATCGCGCGCCGCGCCGCGCGCCTCCCAGCGGCCCGCGTCGCGATCCGCCTCGTCTGCCCGAAAGCCGAGGAAAACGGGCCCTGTCGGGGAAACCTGCGCTTGGCACAGAAGCGCAACGCCAAGCCGCTCGGCCAACGCGCCTTCCAGATCGCGGTCGGCAAACGCAAGCGAATCGTCGTCCGCCTGCGCCGTCCTCTACCTCCCGCAAAGCAGAGTCTCGTCGCCAGGGCGCGCGGGATCGACAGCCTCGGCAACGCCCGAGTCTCAACGCGAACGGTCCGCTTCGGGCGACGCTGATGCGAGGCGGCGGCTACCTTGCGGCACCGCGCCGGCTCGGCTAGGTTGCGGCAATGCGATCGCCCCTGAAAGTCCTGCTCTTGGCAGCGATCGTCGCCGTCGGCATAGCCGCCTACGCCGTCGGCGCCGGCAAGTCGTCAAGCGACGTGATCCTCTGCGCGGCCAAGAAAGGCGGGGACCTGACGCTCGCCGACGGCAAGGGCAAGTGCGGCAAAGACGAGAAGAAGTTGACGATCGCGAAGCAGGGACCCGTAGGGCCGGTCGGGCCGGTCGGGCCGCAGGGGGCCGTCGGGCCGCCGGGGTCCTCGCCATTGCCTGAAGGGCCGCGCTTCGTCGCGCCGGCGACCACCGCCTGCGCGATCAATACCGGCTCGTTCTGCGTCACCGAAACCGGACTTTGCTGGAACAACGCCAACGCCGGTGGCGGACTGGCTCCGGTCGCCTACCGCAAGGACTCCGACGGCTTCGTGCACATCGAAGGCGCATACGAAAACACCGAATCGCAGGGTGCCTGCGGCGGTGGCGAAACGCGCCCGGTCTTCTACTTACCTCAGGGCTTCCGGCCGGCGGGCGGGGCCCAGCGGTTCAGGGTGTCGAACTGCGCGGGCTACGGCGGCGGCTTGATCGTCGTCGCGACCAACGGTCTCGTCAGCGCGGGCTCGGAAACCACCAACTGCCTCGCCCTCAGCGGCATCGTTTTCCACGGCGACGCCTGAGGCCCTCGACCCCGCGGTCGGGGCGGGCTAACCCGCATTTCGGGACATATCTCGGGACACGAACCGGCCGCTGACCTGCCCTGGAACGAAAAAAGCCCCGCTGCGCGGGGCTTCTCGTAGTACCGCTACGGGGATTCGAACCCCGGTTTCCGGACTGAGAATCCGGCGTCCTAGTCCCCTAGACGATAGCGGCGAGGGACGGGCAGTTTAGCGAGGTCGCCGGGTGGGCCGCTTCTTGGGGGAGCGGTCGGTGATTGCGGCGCAACAGGTAAATTGGCTGCTCCCGCGGCTGTGGCGGAACTGGTAGACGCGCACGGTTCAGGTCCGTGTGGGCGAGAGCCCGTGAAGGTTCGACTCCTTTCAGCCGCATTTTTCGCCTGCCCTCGGGAGGGGCGGGCTGGGGTTTAGGCGGCTTGCTGGAGGCGCTCGGGGGCGCGAGCGGCGTTGGTGGCGATCTCATCGGTGATCTCCGGCCAGAGGGCCGGCGGCAGGTCGTGACCCATGCCTTCGAAGATGCGCAGGCGGGCGCCGGGGACTGCGCGGGCGGTGGCCCGGCCGCCGGCCGGCCGGACGAGGACGTCGGCGCCGCCGTGGATGACGGTGGTGGGGACATCGATGTTGCGCAGGCCCTGGGTGCGGTCGCCGGAGGCGAAGATGGCGTGCAGTTGGCGGGCGACGCCGGCGGCGGA
>JBFXEM010000089.1:0-7219 GCA_050180135.1 Solirubrobacterales bacterium
CTTGCGGATCACCTGGTTGACCGGGTTGCTCGCGGCGGCTTCCTGCATCGGGCGCTTGCCTTCCATCGCCTCGACGTCGTCGCGGTGGCAGGCGAGTGGGACCCCGCGGGCCTCGCAGACGTCCTTTGCCACCCCTTGGTGATCGGGGTGGGCGTGGGTGAGCGCGACCATCGAGATCTCGACGCCCTCCAGCTCGGCGAAGATCCGCCGGCGGTCCCAGCGGCGGCCGGCGTCGATCAGCACGTCCTCGGCCAGGTAGACGTTGATGCTCGGGGTCGGGAGCTCCTTCAGCCGCCAGACGCCGGGGGCCAGGTACCTCACGTCAGTGGCTGATGCCGAGGGTCCCGCGCGGGTCGCCGCTGTTGTCGGCGAGCTCCTCGAGCCGGGCGATCTTCCGTTCTCCTTCGAGGCGGGCCGGGTGGTCGGCCGGGAGCGGCTCGATCAGGCGGCGGATGCGGTTGCGCACCTGCAGCGCGAAGTGGGGGGTGGAGGCTCCGGCGAGAGCGCGAATGTCCTCGGCGGTTACCTCGCCGGCCCGGCCCAGGAGCTGTGGGTTCTCGGCCTCGCTCACTGAGCACCGCCGATCCTGGCCAGCTCGGCCAGTTCGTTCACTTCCGCCTGCTGGTTCAAGTCGATTGCCTCCTGGTCGCCGATCACCCACACGTGGTTGTAGAAGGCGCGGGTCGGGTTGTCGGTATAGCCGGGCTTCACATCGAGAAAGTAATCGCGAAGTTCCGCCGGCAGCGTATCGGCGCTGTCGGTGAGCAGCAACGGCCCCCAGGTGCCGGAGGCCGAGAGTGGCGCGGCCGCCGCGGCGTCGAGCGGGGCATCGGCGCGGGCGAGGACGAAGCCGTGGCCGGGGTCGTTGATGTCCCAGTCGAAGGTGCCGTCGGAGTAGCGGGCGAGCGCGATCGCGTTGGCGACCGGGTCCTCGCCGGCGACGCGCTTGACCGGGCCGCCGACCTTCTCGGCTTCGCGGACGAGTTCGGAGGAGATCGCAGAGGTCGGACCGAGCATGTAGATCGGCGCCTTGGTGTGCTTTTCGAGGTACTCGACGGTGGGCCGCGGCAGGTCGTCGCCGCCGGCGAAGAGAACGGGGTCGCCGGAGCGCGCCGCCCAGGCGGCCGCCGGCGCCGCCAGCTCGGGGTCGTTTTCGGGGGCGATGAGGATGTGCTCCGGCGGCTTCGGGATGAGGCGGTCGCGCAGCGCCGCGACTTCGGCGGCAGCCTCGGCACCGCCCGCGCGCAGCCGGATGGTCTGGCCGGGTTGCAGTGCCGCCAGCGCTTCGTCGGTCGGCTCCGGCAGCGACCCTTCGTCGACGTATAGGACCGGGGCGCGGACCGGCGGCGCCATCAGCACGGCCGCGGCGATCGCGCCGGCCCAGTTGCCTTCGTCGACCAGGGTTACCGAGTCGGGCCGCTGGGCGGCGGAGGTCGAGGGGAAGACCGCGAGCGCGACCGCGGCGGCGTTGGCGGCCGGCTCGGCGCCGCCGACCCGGGTCGTGTTGCCGGTCGCGAAGAGGGGGAAGCCGAGCTCGGCGGCGGCCGTGTCAGCGTCCGAGCTCCCTTCACCGGCGTCCGCCGCTCCCACTGGGGCCGCGGCAGGGGAGCCGCCACTCTCCCCGTCCTTGCCGCCGCCGGTGCCGCCGACGACGGCGGCGACGATGAAGGCGATCGCGACCAGCACCAGTCCGGCCAGCAGCTTTGGCGCCAGCGGTTTCGGTTGGCGCCGGGGTTTCGGCGGCCGCGGGGGCTTTGGGGTCGGCACCGGCTTGCTGGGCGGCGGCTCCTCGGCGACCGATGGCGGCAGCTTCCGAGCCGGCTTCTCCGCCCGCTCCGGGGCGGGCTCGGCAGCTTTCGGCGGGGTCTCCTCGGGCCGGACCGGGGACGGCTCGTCGGCGTTGATCGGGCGGTCGGCGCTCACCGCGCGAACGCTACACGGGCATCTGTCGAGGTGGGCCTCGCGCCGCTCTCTTGGCTAGAGTTGTCGGAACTGGCTGACTGACCAGTCAATCGGTCGCAGGCCCCTAAGGAAGGCAAGGAATGAATTTCGAACTCAACGACGAGCAGCTCGAGCACAAAGCGAAGGTCCGCGCCTTCGCGAGGGACGTGATCCGCCCCGTCGCGCGCAAGCACGACGAAGAGGAGAGCACGCCCTGGGAGGTCGTCAAGGAGGCCCGCCGCCAGGGCCTGCAGGGGATCGAGTCGCTGCAGCGCTCGGCCACCGACGCCGACGGTCAGATGACGCTGATCACCGCCGAGGAGCTGCACTGGGGCTGCGCCGGCACCGCGCTGGCGATCAGCGGCTCCGGGCTCGCCGCGGCCGGCATCGCCGCCTCCGGAACGCCCGAGCAGATCGCCCACTGGGTTCCGGAGTGCTTCGGCACCGGTGAGGAGATCAAGCTCGGCGCCTACGCCGTGACCGAGCCCCAGGCCGGCTCGGACGTCAAGAGCCTGAAGACGACCGCCAAGCGCGAGGGCGACGAGTTCGTCCTCAACGGGACCAAGGTCTTCATCACCAACGGCGGCATCGCCGACGTCCACGTCGTCGTCGCCACCGTCGATCCAGAGCTCGGCACCCGTGGCCAGGCCTCGTTCGTGGTCGCCAAGGGCACCCCCGGCCTCAGCGAAGGCAAGAAGGAGTCGAAGCTCGGCATCCGCGCCTCGCACACGGCCGAGGTCGTGCTCGACGAATGCCGGATCCCGGTCGAGAACCTGCTCGGCGGCGAGGAGAAGCTGGCGAAGAAGCTGGAGCGCGCCCGCTCTGGCCAGAAATCGCGCTCGGCCGACGCCCTCGCGACCTTCGAGGTGACGCGGCCGATCGTCGGCGCCTCCGCGCTGGGGATCGCCCAGGCCGCCTACGAGTGGACCCTCGAGTATCTCGACGGCCGCTCCGAAGGCGGCGTGCCGCTGTTGAAAACCCAGCGCATCCAGCAGACCCTGGCCGACGTCGCGACCGAGATCGAGGCGGCGCGCCTGCTGGTCCAGCGGGCCGGCTGGATGGGCCGCAACGGCGTCCCGATGACCGGCGGCCAGGGCTCGATGTCGAAGCTCAAGGCCGGCGACGTGACGATGTGGGCGACGTCCACCCTGATGGACCTGGTCGGCCCCTACGCCTGGGACGTCGAGTGTCCGTTGGAGAAGTGGTTCCGCGACGCCAAGATCTACCAGCTGTTCGAGGGCACGGCCGAGATCCAGCGGATGGTCATCTCGCGCATGCAGGCCCGTGAGTACGCCGAGCGCTTCGAATACGGCGCCGAAGTCGCCGCCGCCGCGATGGCGGAGCCGGCCAAGGAGCCCGTCCCCGCCTGAGCTCCCCGTCGGCAGCTCGATTTGTCGCCGCAGGCGCGACAAATCGGCCTGCCGGCGGCCTATCCTCGGCTCGTGCACTCGCACTCGCACGATCACGCCGGGCACTCGCACGGCTATGGGGCGCACGCCCTGGAAGCACGGCGCGAGGACAGCCGCCGGCGGCTCTGGATCGCGCTGGCGATCAACGGCGCCCTGCTGGTCGCCGAGGCGGTCGGCGGCCTCCTCACCGGCTCGCTGGCGGTGCTGGCCGACGCCGGACACCTGCTCTCCGACGTCGGTTCGATCGGGCTGGCCCTGTTTGCGGCGCGGCTGGCGACGCTGCCGGCGGTTGGCCGGCGCACCTTCGGCTACCAGCGCTCGGAGGTGCTGGCGGCGCTCGTCAACGGGATCGCCCTGGTCGTGGTCAGCGTCGTGATCGCGATCGCCGCGATCGGCCGCTTCTCCGACCCGCCCGAGATCGACGGCTGGGGCGTGCTCGCGCTCGGCGTCTTCGGGCTCGCCGGCAACCTCGCCGCGACGCTGGTGCTGGCCCGCGGCCAGCGCGAGGACATCAACCTGGAGGGAGCGCTGCGTCACTCGGCCGCCGACGCGCTCGGCTCGATCGGCGTCGTCGTCGCCGGCGCCTGGGTCCTGCTCGGCGGCTCGCCGATCGTCGACCCGATCGTCGGTCTGCTGATCGCCGTGCTCGTGCTCGCCTCCTCCTGGCGCCTGATCAAGGAGCCGCTGGACGTGCTGATGGAGTCGGCTCCCGCCAACCTCGACGTCGACGCGATCGGGGCCGCGATCTGCTCCGAGCAGGGCGTGCGCTCGGTCCACGACCTCCACGTCTGGACCGTCACCGCCGGCTTCGGAGCGATCGCCGCCCACGTCGTCGTCGCCACGGGCTCTGACCGCGACCTGATCCGCCGCCGGCTCGAGCTGATCCTTGGCGAGCGGTACGGAATAGAGCACACGACCCTGCAGATGGAGGAGGAGGCCGACCAGGCCCTGCTGCGGGTCGAAAACGTGCCCGAAGCTGGCTGATCGCAAGCCCGGTTGCAGCTCGGCGCCGGCGGCCGAGGCGGGTTCGGCGCTTGGCTAGCCTCGCAACGATGTCGCACCGCCACCGCTCCGTCGCGGTGACCATCTCGGTCCTCACCGCGACGCTGATCGCCCTGCTCCTGGCCGCGCCCGCGGTTCGGGCTGCCGATCTCACGGACCAGCTCGAAGCGAAGGAATCGAAGCTCGGCGAGGTGCGCGAACGCGAGGGCGTGCTGACGACGACGATCTCCCGCTACGGGACCGAAATCGACCGCCTCACCGGCGAAGTCGCGGTGATTCGCAACCACGAAGCTGCCGTCGCCGAACGTCTCGCCGCCAAGCAGGCCGAACTGGACGCGGCGGCGGAGCGGCTCGGAGGCGCCCACGATCGCCTGCTGCAGATCCGCGCGCGGCTCCAGCGGGCGCTGGCAGCGCTGCGCGAACGCCTGGTCGCGATGTACGAGAACGGCACCCCGGACGTGCTCTCGGTGATCGTCAGCTCCAGCGACGTCGACGACCTCGCGGCGCGGACCGAATACCTGGAGCGGATCCGCGACATGGACGAGGCGATCGTCGGCCGCGTGCGCGACCTTCGCAACGAAGCCAAGGCCCTGGTCACCGAACTGCGCGAGTCGAAGCTGACGATCGAATCAGCCCGTGACGAGATCGCCGCCGAACAGCGGGAACTGGCGAGCACCCGCGCCACGCTGCAGAGTCGCCAGGCCGAGCTGCACCAGGCCCGCGCCACCCGCGTGGCCGCGCTCTCGCGGATCGGCGCCCACGAGGATGAGCTCGAGGGCTCGGTCGCCGCGATCCAATCCGAGCTGGCGGCCCAGCTGGCGGCAACCGGCTCCGCGCCGTTGCCGGCGGGACCGATCCAGGAAGGCAGCGGCGGTCTGATCTGGCCGGTCAACGGTCCGATCACCTCGGGCTTCGGTGGCCGCGACATCGGCGCCGGCTACGAGGACCACCCGGGCGTCGACATCGGCGTCCCCGAAGGGACGCCGATCCGTGCCGCCGCCGCGGGCACGGTCGTCCTCCAGCAGTCGGAGGCAGAAAGCGGCGGCTACGGCAACTTCACCTGCATCGATCACGGCGGCGGTCTATCGACCTGTTACGCCCACCAGTCCTCCTTCGCGGTCTCCGCCGGGGAGTCGGTGGCACAGAGCGACGTGATCGGCTACGTCGGCAGCACCGGTTACTCGACTGGCGCCCACCTCCACTTCGAGGTGCGGATATTTGGCCAGGTAACCGACCCCATGGGCTACCTTTAGCAAACGCCCATGATTCGTCAGGCGCACACCTATCTGGTGGGTGCGATGGGAGGGGCGACTCTGATCGCCATCGCCGTCGCGGCCTTTGTCATGCTCGTTTCCGCCCAGGTATTCACCGACTGGCCGATCGCCGGCCTCGGCGATTCCTCTGACAGCGGTGTCTCCGCCGCGGAAGTCGTCGACGCTGCGGGTGACGGCGTGGCGGCGACCGGCGCCGCTACCGCCGGGGCGGCTGCGCCAAGCACCACGGCCGGCGCGAAAGCAGGCAACGGCGGCGGCGCTCCCTCCTCCCTCGGCGAGGGTCGCGGCAGCGCCCAGACCGGAGGCGGCGAAGCGGCAGGTGGCGGAGGCGAGTCCGAGGGCGGCTCTGGCAACGCTCCCACGACCCAGACCTCGCCGCCCTCCAGCGGCGGCAACGCGAGTACGCCCTCAGGAGGTGGCTCCGGCGGAGGCTCCAGCGGCGGCGGATCCAGTGCCGCTTCCTCGCCTTCGAAAACCGTCACCTCGACGGTCAACGAAACTGTCACGAAAGTCGACCAAACCGTGACCGGGGGGACGCTCGAAAAAACCGGCGTGACCGGGGTAACCGAAGGCGTGGTCGAAGGCGTCGCCGGCCCGGAATCGGTCGTCGGCCAGGTCGTCGACGAAACCGTCGGCACCGTCGAAGGCATCCTCGGCGGCAAACGCTGAGCGGGCTTCCCCACCCGACGGCGCACTAACCGTCACAATGCCGCCGATGGCGGAGCGAGGAAAGGCGGGGTCGGTGGTCAGTGGCGATCCGATCGAGGGGTCGGCGGTCTACCCGGCGGGGAGCCGGGTCAACGAGCGCGGCCACCTCGAGGTGGGCGGCTGCGACGTGGTCGAGATTGCCGAAGAGCTCGGCACCCCCTCCTATGTCTATGCCGAGGACGACATTCGCGCCCGCGCTCGCGCCTATCGCGAGGCTTTCGAGCGGCGGGGCGCCAACCACGAGATCCTCTTCGCCAGCAAGTCCTTCCCCTGCACCGCCGCCTACCGGCTCTTCGCCGACGAGGGGCTCTCGGCCGACGTCGCCTCCGGCGGCGAGCTGCACATGGCGCTGCGCGCCGGCTTCGACCCCGACCGCATCCACATGCACGGCAACAACAAGACCGACGAGGAGATCCTCTTCGCCTCGCGCTCGGGCATCCGCCACCTGATCCTCGACTCGTTTGACGAGATCGAGCGCTGCGAACGCCTGCTGGAGCGCCCGCAGCGGGTTCTGATCCGGGTCACGCCGGGGATCAAGCCCTCCACCCACGACTACATCACCACCGGCCAGCTGGACTCGAAGTTCGGCTTTGGGCTCGAGGACGGGCTCGCGGCCCGCGCGATCGAGCGGGTGCTCGCCTCCGATCAGCTGGAGCTGGTCGGGCTGCACGCCCATATCGGTTCGCAGATCTTCGAGCTGGAGCCCTACAAGCTGGCGATCCAGGCGCTCGGCGGACTCGCCGGCGAGTGGTGTGAGGTCGTCAACGTCGGCGGCGGCCTCGGCGTCGCCTACACGGCCGAGGACGAGCCGCCCTCGATCGACTCCTACGTCGACGTCAAGGTGCGCGGCGTCGCCGATGTCTTCGGCGACGGGGTGAAGATCCT
>JBFXEM010000090.1:0-7140 GCA_050180135.1 Solirubrobacterales bacterium
AGTTCAGCGCCCGCGCGGAATTGCGCGGATCACGCCTGGAGCTGCGCACGCCCGAACAATCGGTGATCGCCAGGGGCGACCCTGATCGGGTGCGACAGATCATCCGTATCCTGCTTGACAACGCCCTCACCCACACTCCCGAGGGAACCGACGTCACCGTGACCACCTATTCCGCCAACCGCCGCGCCGAGCTGACCGTCTCCGACGAAGGGGAAGGCATCCCCCAGCGCGTCCAGAACCGGATCTTCGAGCGCTTCTACACGGCCGATTCCGCCGGTGGCTCCGGACTCGGCCTGGCGATCGCCAGCGAGCTCGCACAGCGGATGCGGGGGCGGATCACGATCAGCTCCAGCCGTCGCTTCACCGCCTTCACCCTCGACCTCCCCCCCGCCCGCCAGGGCGCCGCGGCGCCGGTGCCGCGGGCCGCCGCCAGGGCGGCGAGGTGAGGCCGCGGGCAGCGCTCGCCGCGCTGCTGCTCTGCCTGGCGCTGCTGGCCGGCTGCGGCTCCGGCGAGGAGAGCTCGAACTCCGGCGCGGGCTATTCGCAGGAGCAGGCCGCAACGCCCCAGGTGATCGTCGAGACCGCCGCCGGCGGCTTCGACGCGGCCGAGGTCTACCGCGAGGCCTCGCCCGGGGTGGTCACGATCCGCTCCGTCTTCCCCGGCGCCGGCGGCGCCGCCGAGGGCTCCGGCTTCGTCCTCAACGACGACGGCGAGATCGTCACCAACGCCCACGTCGTCACCGAAGAAGGCAGCGGCAGCCGCCGCCCCGCCGAGGAAGTCTTCGTCGAGTTCCCGGATCGCAACGTGGTCGAAGCGGAGATCCTCGGCTTCGACCCCTTCGCCGACGTCGCCCTGCTGAAGATCGAGCCCGACGGCTTCACCCTGCACCCGCTCGAGCTCGGCGACGACGCCGACCTCCAGGTCGGCCAGCCGGTCGCGGCGATCGGCAGCCCCTTCGGCGAGCAGCAGTCGCTCTCGGTCGGCGTGATCTCCGCCACCGACCGCTCGGTGCGCTCGCTGACCCAGTTCCAGATCGAGGGCGCGATCCAGACCGACGCCTCGATCAACCCCGGCAACTCGGGCGGCCCGCTGCTCGACGCCGGTGCCCGCGTGGTCGGGATCAACCAGCAGATCGAGACCAGCTCCGGCGCCAACGACGGCGTCGGCTTCGCGGTGCCGATCTCCTCGATCAAGCGCTCGGTCGCCCAGCTGGAGGCCGACGGCAGCACCGAATACGCCTACATCGGCGTCTCCAGCCAGGCGCTCTACCCGCAGCTGGCGGCCAAGCTCGGCCTCGACACGAAGTTCGGCGGGCTGCTGGCGACCGTCGTGCCCGGCGGCCCCGCCGAGAAGGCGGGCCTGCGCGGCGGCGACGAAGAGCTCAAATTCCAGGCCGGCGAATACAGCACCGGCGGCGACGTGATCCTCGAAGTCGAAGGAGAGAAGGTCGTCGGACCGGCCGATCTGGCGCGCCTGATCTCCACCTACGAGCCGGGCGACAAGGTGACGCTGACGGTCCTGCGCGACGGCGATCGGGAAGAGGTCGAGGTCACTTTGGGCAAACGCCCGGACTCGGTTCCCGGCGGCTAACCGACACCGCGCCGCCGGGACCTGTAGAACTCCGGCCTTGCTTCAGGAAGTCGCCCTCGGCCAGAAGTCCCTCACCGACTACACCCACATAGTCGGCAAGGAGACGACTGAGCGCATTCGCGAGCTCGCCGAGCCGCTCAAGGGCAAGCGCGTCCTCCACGTCAGCGCCACCGCTTTCGGCGGCGGCGTCTCGGAGATCCTCTACACGATCGTGCCGCTGATGCGGGACGTCGGCCTCGACGCCCACTGGCACGTGATCTTCGGCAAGGAGGAGTTCTTCAACGCGACCAAGCTCCTGCACAACTCGCTGCAGGGGGACCCGGCGACGCTCAGCGACGAGCAGTGGAAGATCTTCGACGAGATCAACCAGATCAACGCCGAGGGCCTGCGGGGCGAATGGGACGCGGTGATCGTTCATGACCCGCAGCCGATCGGCCTCCACAAAGGCGCCAAGGAGAAGGGCAAGCGTTGGATCTGGCGCTGCCACATCGACCTCTCGACGCCGAACCCGGCGCCGATCGAGCGGCTGCTGCCGCTGATCGAAGAATACGACGCCTCGGTCTGGCATCTGCCCACCTACGTGCCGCCCGCGATGGGCGCGGCGCGCGCCGGCGTCAACATCATCCCGCCGGCGATCGACCCGCTCTCGCCGAAGAACATGGCCTTCTCGCCCGAGGACGCCGCCTTCGTCTGCAAACAGTTCGGGATCGACGTCGAGCGGCCGCTGATCACCCAGGTCTCGCGCTTCGACCCCTGGAAGGACCCGATCGGCGTGATCGACGCCTACCGGGAAGTCCGCGAGCAGGTCCCGGAGGTGCAGCTGGCGATGGTCGGCTCGATGGCCTCCGACGACCCCGAGGGCCGCGAGTACTTCCAGAAGACCTTCGAATACGCCGACGCGGATCCGGACATCAAGATCCTCAGCAACCTCAACAACGTCGGTGCGATCGAGGTCAACGCCTTCCAGTCGCAGTCGGACGTCTGCCTGCAGAAGTCGATCCGCGAGGGCTTCGGCCTGACCGTCACCGAGGCGCTCTGGAAGGGGCGTCCGACCGTCGCCGGCAACGTCGGCGGCATCCCCCTGCAGATCAGCGACGGCGAGACCGGCTACCTGGTCGACTCGCCGCAGGAGTGCGCGCAGCGCTGCCTGGAGATCCTCGGCGACCCCGAACTGGGCAAGCGCCTGGGGCGGGCGGGCAAGGAGCACGCGCGCAAGGAGTTCCTCTCGCCGCGCCTGCTGCGCGACTGGCTCGGTCTGCTGACCGACCTCGACACCTGAGCCAAACGGTCACACGGGCGCCCGAGCCCAGCGCGTAACCTTGGCGGCGTGGACACCACCTCGCCGCTGATCATCGTCTCGAACCGGGGACCCGCCCAGTTCGAGCTCGACGAGAAAGGCCAGCGCACCGTGCGCCGCGGCGGCGGTGGGCTCGTCACCGCCCTCTCCGGCCTGGTCAAGCACCGCGACGCGCTCTGGATCGCCTCGGCGATGACCGACGAGGACGTCGCCGTCTCCGAAGAACGCGGCGGCGCGGTCGAGCTTTCGCTGGACGGGATCGAGTACCGCGTCTGCCTGGTCGGCAGCGACCCGCAGGCCTACGACCGCTTCTACAACGTGATCGCCAACCCGATCCTCTGGTTCATCCAGCACTACCTCTGGGACCTCTCCAACGCTCCCGACATCCGCCAGGAGGAGCTCGACGCCTGGGACTACGGCTACCAGGCGGTCAACCGCGACATCGCCGAGGCGGTGCTGGCGCAGATCGAGGGTCAGGAGCAGCCGCTGGTGATGCTGCACGACTACCACCTGTACACCGCCCCACGGATGATCCGCGAGCAGCGCCGCGACGCCTTCCTGCACCACTTCGTCCACATCCCCTGGTCGCAGCCCGACAGCTGGCGGGTGCTGCCGACGCGGATCCGCGACGCCGTCTTCGACGGCCTCCTGGCCAACGACATCATCGGCTTCCACACGCTCGCCTACTGCATCAACTTCCTGCGCTGCTGCGACGAACTGCTGGAGGCCGAGGTCGACTACGCCAACGGCGAGGTCCACCATGCCGGCGGCCGCACCCTCGCCCGCGCCTACCCGCTCGGGATCGACGCCGAGCGGCTCAGCCGCGCCGCCGAATCGCCGCAGGTCGCCGAGGCCGAGCGCGAGGTGCTGGAGCGCCGCCGCAAGCACCTGATCATCCGCGTCGACCGCGCCGACCTCTCGAAGAACGTGCTGCGTGGCTTCACCGCCTTCGACACCTTCCTCACCCAGCACCCGGAGTTCCGCGAAGAGGTCACCTTCATCGCCCACCTGCAGCCCTCGCGCCAGGACGTGCCCGAGTACGCCGAGTACCTGGAGCGGATCGAGGCCCTGGTCGCCGTCGTCAACCACCGCCACGGCACCACCGACTGGATGCCGATCGACCTCAAGATCTACGAGAACTTCCCCGAGGCGGTCGCCCGCTACAAGCACTTCGACCTGCTGATGGTCAACTCGATCTTCGACGGGATGAACCTGGTCGCCAAGGAGGCGCCGGCGGTCAACACCCGCAACGGCGTCCTCATGCTCTCCGAGAACACCGGCTCCCACCAGGAGCTCTGGGACTACGTGATCTCGGTCAACCCGTTCGACATCCAGCAGCAGGCCGACGCGATCTACCGGGCGCTGACGATGCCGGCCGAGCAGCGGCGCGAGTGGTCCGAAGGGCTGAAGGAGATCATCTTCTCCCGCAACCCGGGCGACTGGGTCGACGACCAGCTGCAGGACATCAAGGCCGCCCAGGGCCGCGCCGCCAGGTAGGCCGCCCGGGGGGCGAACCGGCCCGGCTCGCGGCTTGGGTCGGGATGGGGGCAATCAGGGTTCGGTGGCGGGGCGTCGGCAAGGTCGCGGGTCTGGCGGCGGCCGCGGTCGTCGGGCTGAACGTGCTGCCGGGAGCGTTCGCGGCGCCGCAGGCGCCACCGCTGGCGCCCGACGTGGGGCTGGCGGGCGTGGCGGGGACGAGCGGGGCGCCGCCCGTGATCGTCCGTGAGGCGGAGGCGGAGCCAGAGCCGGCGCGCAAGAGGCGGCCGAAGCCGAAGCCGCGTCCCTCGCGCGGCGTGGCGCCGGCGAGCGCGGTGATCGGGACGACGCCGCGGCGCCACGAACTCGAGCCGGAGGCCCGGCGGCGCTGCCCGAATGGCGACTTAGCGTCGGTATGCGAGCCTAAATCGCCACCTGCCCCGGCGCCGCCTCCTCCCTCCCCGGCGCCCGAACCCGTCGTCCCGGCACCACCCTCCGAACCGGTCCCGGTCCCGGCCCCGCCGCAGCCCGCTCCCGAAGACGGCTCGATGGAGTTCGCCCCACACTGAGCGAACCTCTATAGTCCCTCGCCGTTTTGGCAGCCCCACGTGAATACGAGCTGGTCCTGATGCTGGACCCCCAGCTGGATGCCCCCGCGCGCGACGGGCTGGCCGGTGACGCCCGCGGCCAGATCGAGGCCGCCGGCAAACTCAAGACCGAAAACAACTGGGGCCTGCGCAAGATGGCCTACGAAATCAACAAGCGGACCGAGGCGGATTACCGCTGGTTCCGCTTCGAGGCCGGCAACGACCTGCTCGACTCGCTCGACCACAACCTGAAGATCGCCGACGGCGTGCTGCGCTTCCGCATCTTCAAAGTCGATCCCGACGCCCCGGTCATCGTTCCCCCCGCCACCAGCGCCGCTCCCGGCCCGCGTGAGCGCAGCGCCCACGGAGCCCGCGAGGATCGCGGCGACTCCTTCGGCGATTCCGACGACGAGTAGCACCGCCTCCCGCTCTTTGCGGGAAGCCTCCCTGCGCGGGGGAGAGTCGCGCCGACCACCCTCTTAGACTGGAGTTCAGCAAGCAACTTCAGAGGAGTGAGTGCATTGGCAGCTTCGAACGTCAACGTGGTGGTCATCACCGGGAACCTGACCCGGGACCCTGAGCTGCGAAGCACGGGTGGTGGGACCTCGGTCTGCGAGCTTCGCGTCGCGGTCAACAGCCGCCGCAAAGACGGCCAGTCCGGCCAGTGGGTCGACAAGCCGAACTACTTCGACGTCACCGTCTGGGGGGCGCAGGGCGAGAACTGCGCCAACTACCTCTCCAAGGGTCGCCCGGTGGCGATCGAAGGCCGGCTCGACTGGCGCGAGTGGGAAGCCAAAGACGGCGGCAAACGGCAGGCGGTCCAGATCATCGCCAACACGGTCCAGTTCCTCGGTTCGCGTGACGGCTCCGGCGGCGGAGGCGGCGGCCAGGGTGGCGGCGGTGGCAACGGCAACGGCTTCAGCAGCCCGACCAGCGACGTCCCCGCCGATAACTCGGACTTCGAACCGGCACCCGCCGGTGGCGGTGCGGAAGACGATATTCCGTTCTGATCTGGGCCTAACGTCGCTAGGCAAGGAACTCGCGCTAGCGCGCTCGCACCCCGCCAACGGCGGGGGTCGGCCGGAATAGCAGCGCTATCCGGCCGACTGAGGACGCCGCCTAGCGGCGTTAGGACCCATCAGTCTGTAGCATCTCGCGCCGATGGCAAGAGCTAGAGAGAATTCAGACAGCAGCAACCGCCGTGGCCGCCGTGGCGCCGATCGCGCCCGCCCACGCAAGTACACCCGGGTCAACTCCGAGGTAGTCGACTACAAGGACCTGACCCTCCTGCGCCGCTTCCTCTCCGACAAGGGGAAGACCCGCGGCCGCCGCGTCACCGGACTTTCCCGCCGTCACCAGCGTCAGCTCTCGGTGGCGGTGAAGCGGGCGCGCGAGATCGCCCTGCTTCCCTACGTCGGAGAGCGCTGATGGCACAGGCGATCCTGCTCCAGGACGTCGAGTCACTCGGCGAGCGCGGCCAGGCGATCGACGTCGCCCCCGGCTACCTCCGCAACTACCTGATTCCGCGCAAGCTGGCCCAGCCGGCGACGCCGGGTGCGCTGGAGGAAGCGCAGCGGCGCAACGAAGCGATCGAACGGGCCGAGAAGGCCCGCGCCGAGCGCGAAGCCGAGGCAGCCGGGCTGCTCGGCAAGACCGTGCTGACGATCCACCAGCGCGCCGGCGAGGACGGCAAGCTGTTCGGCTCGGTCGGCGCCAAGGAGATCACCGAGGCCCTGAGCGACGCCCGCGACCTGCGGATCGAGAAAAAACGCGTCCGCCTCGAGCAGCCGCTGCGCGAACTCGGCACCTTCATGGTCGAGATCGAGCTCGCCGACGGCACCGTCGCCGCGGTGAAGACGATCATCTCCGAGGAGAAGTAGCGCCTCTCCCGTTAGGCTCGGTCGTGGGAGTGCCACGACTGCCGACACGGATCAAGCGTAGGGCCAGGGCGCGGACGCGCCTCGGTTGGGCGCGTTCGGAGCGGGCCACGGTCGGCCTGGCCGCGGTCGCGATGGCCGGCGCCGGCGCCGTGGTCGCCGACCAGTTCGGCCGCCTGCTCGCCCGTCGTGCCAGCGAGCGGCGCGACGAGGAGCACCTGCTCGGCCTCGCCCCCGCTGACGCGGCCAAGGACACGGTCGCGGTAGCGGTCCGCGGCTACAGCACCGCTCCCCGCAGCGAGACCGTCCACT
>JBFXEM010000091.1:0-7036 GCA_050180135.1 Solirubrobacterales bacterium
TTGAACATGCCGCGGCGGATCGTGGTCGCGCCGAGGAAGGCGGCGGCGTAGGCGGGCAGCAGGAATTCCGGGCCGACGGTCGAGGAGGCCGAGCCCAGGCGCGCGGTCTGCAGGACGCCGCAGAGGCCGGAGAGCGTGCCGGCGATGATGAAGGCGAGCGCCAACCGCTTGGTCGTGGAGATCCCGCTCAGCCGGGCCGCCTCGCGGGCCAGTCCGGTGGCGCGCAGGTAGCGACCGAACGGCGTTCGCTCCATCACGTACCAGGCGGCGATCGCGATGAAGAGGAAGTAGTAGACGACGATCTGCAGGCCGAAGACTTTGGTCGAGGCGATGTCGGTGAAGTCCGTCCCGATTCCTTCGAAGATCGTGTTGCCGTCGGTCAGGATCAGGTTGCCCCCGACCAGGATCGTCGACATCCCGAGCGTCGCGATGAATGCGTTTACGCCGATGCCGACCACGATCAGGGCGTTGGCGAAGCCGATCGCCGTGCCGACCAGGAGGGTCAGGACGATCACCAACTCCGGCGCCATCCCGCCAGATGCGAGCTTGGCGGAGACGATCGAGCAGAAGCCGAGATTGGCCGCGATCGAGAGGTCGAACTCGCCCGCGGCCAGCGGCAGGATCACCGCCAGGGCGAGGATTCCAGGTACGGCCTGATCGCCGAGCAGAGCCTGGATGTTGCGGCTGGTCGGGAAGGTTTCCGGCTGCCACAGGGAGAAGCCGATGCACATCGCGATCAGGAACAGGACGATCCCGTACTCGGCGGCGATCGCCGAGAGGCGGTCGCCGATCCTCGCCGCCGTCATGTGCTCCCTGCTGGCCGAAGCGGTAGTCATCCCACGGACTCCTCGTCGTTTGCGTTTGCGGCGAATATCGTCAGTCGCTCCTCGGTGATCTCGGCGCCGCTCGCGGTCGCGGCCAGGCTGCCGCGATTGAGGACCAGCACCCTGTCGCAGAGGCCGACCAGGTCGGCCGCGTCGGTCGAGCCGACCACGACCGCGACGCCTTCGTCGGCGAGGTCGCGCACGATCTGGGCGACTTCGCGCTTGGCCCCGATGTCGATGCCCTGCATCGGCTCATCGAGCACCAGCAACTGCGGGGCGCGGTTGACGGCGCGGGCGACCACCGCCTTTTGCTGGTTGCCACCGCTGAAGTAGGCGACGAGCCGCCTCGGATCGGGTGGCTTGATGTTGAAGCTCTGGATCGAGCTGGTGGTGGCGCGCCGCTCCTCGCGCAGGCTCAGCCACCCGCGCTTGTAGAAGCGGCCGAGGGTCCCGAGCGAGAGGTTCTCCTGCAGGCTCATCGCGGTGATGCAGCCGGCCCCACGGCGGTCCTGGGGAACGTAGGCGACGCCGTGGGCGATCGCCTCCGCCGGCGTCTTCGGCTCGAACGGCTCGCCCCCGAGCGTGCACTCGCCCGCGTCGGCACGCTGGGCGCCGGCGAGGATCCGGGTCAGCTCGCTGCGCCCGCAGCCGACGAGGCCGGCGATGCCGACGATCTCGCCGCTGCGCACGTCGAAGTCGAGGCCTTCCAGGCGCGGTCCGCGCAGGCCGCGGACCTGCAGCGCAACCTGGTCGGTGGGAGCACCGACGCGGCGGCCGTCGTCGCTGGCCTTGCCGCCGATGATCAGTTCGACCAGCATGTCGGAGCTGAGGCCCTCGCGCTCGCGCTCGGCCACCACCCGGCCATCCCGCAGGACGACGACCCGGTCGGCGATGCGCAGCACCTCGTCGATCCGGTGACTGACAAGCACAACGGCGCCGCCGCGGTCTCGGATCCCGCGCACCACTTCGAGTACGCGGTCGACCTCTCCCGCTGGCAGCGCCGCCGTTGGCTCATCGAGGAAGAGCACGTGGTGGCGGATGTCGTCTTTATCGGTGCGCGAGTCCTGCACGGCTCGCGCCATCCCGATGATCGTCTTCGTCGTCGAGTCGAGATCGCCGACCCTGCGGCCGGGACTCTCGTCGATGCCGAACACCGCCAGCACCTCGGCGACCCGGCGGTGTTCGCGCCGGCGGGAGATCGGCCCGAGCTCGCCGTGGGTGCGGAAGCGGTCGACGAAGGCGAAGTTGTCGGCGATCGTCAGTTCGTCGACCAGTGCCAGGTCCTGGTGCATGAAGCGCAGCCCTGCTTCATGTGCGTCGTGGGGCGTGACCGGGAGCTTCAGCTGACGGTCGTAGACCTCCGTGACCGAGTCCTCGTCGGGCGCGTAGAAGCCGGCGAGGATCTTGATCAGGGTCGACTTGCCGGACCCGTTGTGGCCCAGCAGCGCCGTGATCGCGCCGGCCGGGAAGCTCATCGACACATCCGCGAGCGCTCGCTGACCCGCGAAGGTCTTCGAGAGCCCGTGGATGGTTAGTCCCCCCGGCATCGGCGCGATCCTCGGCTGCGGAGCGTTGCTAGCTCGTGCCTATTTCAGGCCCCAGAGCTTTTCGTATTCCGCCATGTAGTCGGCGTCGCCTTCGAAGTACTGACCCGGAGGCGGCGGGTTCTCCCAGGTAAGGAGCTTGATCGGGTCCCGTTCGGTGACTTCTTCGTTGATTTCGAGGTCGTCCCAGTGACGGATCAGAGCGTCGTAGGCCTGCCAACCCTGCCACTGGGTCGCGTTGGCGACCGTAGCGACGGTGATTTCCTGATTGCGCAGGTAGTCGGTCACCTGTTTGAAGCCGCCGTAGGAGATGATTTTGACTTCATCCTGGAGGCCGGCCTGCTTGATCGCCGCGACCATCGGCGGCACCGCGGCATCGTAGGGTGCGTAGATGTAGTTGACGTCCGGGTTGGCCTGCAGGGCAGCACCGATTTTCGGCCCGAGTTTGGTTTCCAGTTCGGTCACGGAGAACTCGGTTTCGGCGTTGATTTCGCATGCGGAGCAGAGTTCTTCGAGGGCCGGCTTGAACGCTTCGGCGCGGGCCGCGACGATCCCGAACTCGGAGTCTTCGACCAGCAGCACCTTGGCTTCGCCCTGGCTTTCGTCGGCCAGGAATGCGGCCAGGTATTCGGCTTCGAGCTGCGGCCGGTAGCCAACGTTGGCGACCCAGAGTTCTTCGGTCGGTTCGGAGACGTTGGACTGGACGACGACCGGGATACCGGCGGCCTTCAGCTGTTTCATCTGGTTGAGAACCAGGTTCGGGTCGATCGCGCCGAAGATGACGCCGTCGGCCTTCTGGGTGATCGCCTGGCCGATCGCGGCGGAGTAGCCCTGGGGCGTGCCTTTGCCGTCGATCACCGTCAGGTCCCAGTTCAGAGCTTTGGCTGCCGTTTCGACGCCTTCCTGCAGAATGACCTCGCCCTCGGCGGCGGCGAAGGTCGGGATGAAGACGATGCTTTTGCCCTCAGGCGCGGGGGCCGGCTCTTTCGGGCCTTCCCACTTGCCCGGCGCGAAGGCCGCGTCGAGGAGTTCGTCGACTTTCGCCTGATCGACTCCGGCCGAGGTTTCGCTGGTTTCGCTCGTCGCTTCGCCACTGCTCGTGCTCGACGAGCCAGTGGAGTCGTCACCGCCACCGCAGGCCACGAGCCCGACCGCCACGGCTACGACCAGTGCGCCAAGCAACAGGGTGCGCCAAAGACGCGAACTGAGTTCCATATCCATCCTCCGATTCCCAGGGTCAGTGACGCGGCGCGCCACCAAAGCAAATTCGAACTGCGATTGGAATTGTTACCGGGAACGTATAAGAAAATCTAACGCTGTCAAGAAAAACGACAAAATTGGCTCAGCGCCGTGCCCGGAAGCCGACCTCTTCGGCGTCCCAGGCGCCGGCCGGCGAGCCTTCCTCGCGGAGCACGTCCTTGCGGATCTTTTCGGTCGCCGTCATCGGCATCGCCTCGAGTATGCGAACGAAGCGCGGGAGTGCGAAATAGGGCAGCAGCGGCTCAGCGAACTCGACCAGCTCGTGCGGGGTCGCGGTGGCACCCTCGGCGAGCACGACCGCGACCGCGACCTCGTCCTCGCTGAGCTCGGAGGGGATCGCGTAGGCGGCGCAGTCGGCCACCGCCGGGTGGGAGAGGAAGGCCTCCTCGACCTCGAAGGAGGAGATGTTCTCGCCGCGCCTGCGCATCGCGTCCTTGGCGCGGTCGACGAAATAGTGGAAGCCGTGCTCGTCGCGGCGCATCAAATCACCGGAGTGAAACCAGAGTTCGCCGTAGGCGGCGGCGGTCGCCTCGGGGTCCCGCCAGTAGCCACGGGTGGCGATCCCGGGCCGAGTCGTGCGAATCCACAGTTCGCCGACCTCGCCGGGCTCGACCTCGAAGCCGTCGGCGTCGACGATCACGCACTCGTAGCCCTCCGAGGGTCGTCCACAAGAGCCGGGCGGCGTCTCCTCGCCGGGCTGGTGCCAGATCACGACGCCGAAGTCGGTCAGCCCGTAGCCGGAGATCAGACCGAACCCGAAGCGCTCGTCGATCGCCTCCCGGTAGGCGCGTGTGGCCGGGGCGACGTTGACGACCCGGAGGCAGTGCTGGCGCTCCTCCGGGGTTGCCTCCTGGCCCAGCAGCAACGGCGTCATCGCCCCCAACATCGCCGACGCGGTGGCCTGCGAAGCCACTACGTCGGGCCAGAAGCCACTGACGCTGAAGCGGGAGCGGATCCAGATCGGGCAGCGGGCCTGCAGCGACGTGAGCAGCCCGCAGGCGAGCGCGGCGGTGTGGAACAGGGGCAGGCAGCAGTAGAAGCTGTCCTCCGCGGTGAGCTGCAACGAGTGCCGCGCCGTCTTCGCGAAATACCAGGTGCTGTGGCGGGTCCAGACCACACCCTTCGAGGCCCCGGTGGTCCCGGAGGTGAACATGATCGCCGCCGGGTCGGTGACGCCGGCGCCCTCGAGCGGTGCCGGGATCCCCTCGAGAGGCAACTCGGCCAGCCGCAGCGAGCGCGCCGACCCACCGAGGTCAGGGGGATCGCCGTCGACTGCGACATAGACCTCGACGCACTCCAGGCCGGCGATCGCGGCGACCACGTTCGGCTCGAACTCGGCCTCCGCGACGACGACCTTGACTCCGGCCCGCTCCAGCATCCGACTCAGCATCGGGCCGCGGTGGGAGGTGTTCATCGGAACGATGATCGCACCCAGGCGCTGCACCGCAAACCAGGTCTCGACGAACTCGACCCGGTTGCCGCAAAAGAGGGCGACGGCATCGCCGCGCGCGACGCCGAGCGCTTCCAGGCCGGCGGCCAGGCGCTCGACCGCCGCATGGACCTCGGCGAAGCTGTGAGCCCCGCCCTCGAAGAAGTTCAGCCAGGTCTGCTCGCCGCACTCGGCAGCGGCGAGGTCGAGCTCGTCTTGGACCGAGCGGCCCCACTCTCCGGCCTCCGCCCTGGCCGTCCAGTGACTCGCCCCGGTCATCGACGCGAATTCTACAGTGCGTTCGATTAAGTCGCGAGCTCGACGATGACGCGGGCCCGCTTGAGCACCTCGCGCTGGCCCGACTCGACAACCAAGTCGACCGCGACCCGGCCCTCCCCCAGCTTCTCGGCGACGCGCCCACCGACGCGGACCGCCGTCGGCGCGTCAGCCGCGACGGCGACCACGGCGCTGAAGCGGACCGAGTAATCGACCACGGCGCCGGGGTCGCCGGCCCAGTCGGTCACCGCCCGCCCGGCCAACGCCATCGTCAGCATCCCGTGCGCGATCACGTCGGGCAGGCCGGCGCGCTCGGCGGCAAGGTCGCTCCAGTGGATCGGGTTGAAGTCCAGCGAGGCGCCGGCGTAGCGGACCAGCTGAGCACGGTCGACCTCGAAGGTGCGGTCGCCTATCCCTTCACCGGCGAGGACCTCGGCGTAGCTGCGCAGACCCCGCTCACTCATCGCCGGCCCCCGCCGCGGTCCCCCGCGAAACCAGCAGGCTGGTCACGGTGCACACCTCTTCGCCGTCCTCGGTCGAGAGCGCGCAAACGATCTCCAGCATCTCGTTGCGGCCGGCCTCGGCGATCGCAGCGATCGAGACGGCGCCGACCAGGGTGTCGCCGGCGTAGATCGGCCGCCTCTGCTCGATTCGCTGTTCGCCGTGGACGACGCGGCTGAAATCGAGCCCGAGCTCGGGGTCCCGGCGCGGCCCCTGCCCCATCTCCAGCGAGAGCACCGAGCCGAAGGTCGGCGGCGCCGGCAGGTCGGGGTGGCCGGCGGCACGGGCTAGGTCGACGTCGGCGTAGAGCGGCGAGTCATCGCCGATCGCGGCGGCGAACTCGCGCAGCTTCTGGCGCGAGACGTCGAACGGCGGCCCGGGGTCGTAGGTCTTGCCGACGAGGGAGCGGTTCAGGGCCATGATCAGATGTGCCGGCCGCCGGCGACCTCGAGGACGATGCCGGTGATGTAGCTGGCGAGGTCGGAGGAGAGGAAGAGGACGGCCTTCGCGATCTCCTCCGGCTCGCCGGCTCGGCCCATCGGGATTTCCTTCTCGCGTTCGGCGAAGACGTCGGCCGGCATCGCCGCCGTCATCGCGGTGCGGATCAGCCCCGGTTGGATCGCGTTGACGCGGACGCCGGCGTGGCCCACCTCTTTGGCGGCGGCCTTGGTCAGCCCGACGATCCCCGCCTTGGCGGCGCTGTAGTTGGTCTGGCCGATGTTGCCGACCTTGCCGGAGATCGAGGAGATGTTCACGATCGAGCCGCTGCCGCGCTCCCGCATCGCCAGCGAGGCCGCTCTGGTCCCAAGCCAGGTGCCTTTGAGGTGGACGGCGACGACCGCGTCGAAGTCCTCGACCTGCATCTTCCGCATCGTCGCGTCGCGGGTGATCCCGGCGTTGTTGACCATCGTGTCGATCGCGCCGTACTCCTCGACGCAGCGAGCGATCAGCGCGTCGACCTGCGACGGCGAGGTGACATCGCAGGAGACGCCGATCGCGCGGCCACCGGCGGCCGCGATTGCCTTCGCCGACTCCGACGCGAGCCCCTCGTCGACGTCGGCCAGCACCACCGCCGAGCCCTCCGCCGCCAGCCGCTGCGCGATCGCCAGTCCGATTCCCTGGGCGCCGCCGGTCACGACCGCGGCCCCCTGTTCGAGCATTCCCATCGTTTCTCCTTGTTTCAGTTCATTCACGGAAGTCCG
>JBFXEM010000092.1:0-7016 GCA_050180135.1 Solirubrobacterales bacterium
CGGGCGGCGACCGTGCGGGTGACCGAGTTGAGGTCGGAGCGCGCTTTGACCAGGCGCGCCTTGGTCCGCGGCCGCAGGTCCAAGAAGGGCCATGTCTCCGGCGCGGTCGTGGTCAGGATCGCCGCGTCCGGGGCGCCCTCGCGCAGCTGTTCGAGGATCAGCGAGAAGCGCTCTTCGTAGCCGGCGACGTCGGGGCGCGAGGTCAGCAGGATGTCGTTGGCGCCGCAGATCACCGTGATCAGGTCGGGCTCGAGGGCCAGCCCGGCCGGGACCTGTTCGAGCACTTCGGCGCTGGTGGCGCCGTCGACCGCGAGGTTGGCGTAGGCCAGCTCCGGGTTGGCGGCGCGCAGCGAGGTCGCGAGGCGGTCGGCCCAGCGCAGCGCCTCGATCGATTCGCGCCCGGCGGTGAAGCTGTCGCCGAGCGCGACGTAGCTGGAGACGACGCGCCCGCGGGCGCTCAAGACGGGGGCTTCCGCCGACTCGGGGCTCATCAGCGTCCCCCCATCGAGCGCAACGCCCAGGCGAGCCGGTCGCGACTGTGGTCGGGGTCGATGACCTCGTCGACCCAGCCGCTGGCGGCGGCCGCGGGCGCGGTCAGGTGCTCGGCCGCGTAGGCGTCGGCGAGCTCGTCGTGCGACGGTCCCCCCTCTTCCTTCAGCGCTCGGTGGTGGACGATCCCGACCGCCTCACGGGCGGCCATCACGCCGACCTGGGCGCCGGGCCAGGCGTAGACGACGTCGGCACCGAGTTCTTTGGAGTTCATCGTGATCGCGGCGCCGCCGAAGGCCTTGCGCAGGATCAGCGTCACCTTCGGCACGCTGGCCCCGGCGAAGGCGCGCAGCAGCGAGGCGCCGTGGCGAATCACGCCCTCTTCCTCCTGGCGCTTGCCGGGCATGAAGCCGGGGGTGTCGACGAAAACCAGCAGCGGCAGCCGGAAGCGGTTGCAGGACTCGACGAAGAGCGCCGCCTTCTCCGAGGCGGCGGCGTCGATGACGCCGCCGAGCGCCCGCGGCTGGTTCGCGATCAGGCCGACCGAACGGCCCTCCAGGCGCGCGATCCCGGTGACGATGTTCGGTGCCCAGCGCGGCGAGAGCTCGAGGAAGCTGCCGCGGTCGAGGATCGCGCCGGCGACGTCGCGGACGTCGTAGACCTTGCGCTGGTTCTCGGGCACGATCGCGCCGGGATCCTTGCCCTCGGGCTCGACCGGGTCGACCAGCCGCGGCGGCTGGGAGATCGACTGAGGCAGCAGCCCGAGCAGGTGGCGGGTGGCGACGATGGCGCCGTCGGCGTCGGCGGTGACCAGGTGGGAGACGCCGTTGCGGCCGTGCACCTTGGGCCCGCCCAGCTCCTCCATCGAGATCTCTTCGCCCATCGCCTGCTTGACGACTTTGGGGCCGGTGAGGAACATCCGCGCGTCCTCGGTCATGAAGACGAAGTCGGTCAGCGCCGGCGAGTAGGCCCCGCCGCCGGCGGACACGCCACTGAGCACTGATATCTGCGGGACCTTGCGCGAGAGCTCGACGCTGGCGCGGAAGATGCGGCCGTAGCCGGCGAGCCCGGCGTGGCCCTCCTGCAGGCGAGCGCCGCCGGAGCGGACGAAGCCGACCACGGGGGCGCCGGCGTCGCCGGCCATCCGCAGCAGCCGCACGATCGTGTCGGCGTGGACTTCGCCGAGCGAGCCGCCGAGGTAGCGCGGGTCCTGCGAGTAGCAGAAGACCGGCCGGCCGCCGACCTCGCCGGCGCCGCCGAGCACGCCGTCGCCGGGGGTGGCGCGATCGCCGAGGCGGATCGAGACGGCGCCGCTGCGCAGCGGCCGGAAGCTGCCCGGGTCGCAGAGCCGCTCCAGCAGCGGCAGCGGCGCGTCCGGGGCGAGGTCGGCGGCGGCGGGCTTGACGGTCGTGGTCGCCATCACGCGGCCAGGCAGAGGACGGCGTTGTGACCACCGAAGCCGAAGGAGTCGGAGATGGCGACCAGCGGCCCCTCCCCGTTCTCGATCGGTTTCGACGATCCGGGCACGTAGTCGAGGTCGAGGCCCTCTTCGGCCTCTTCCCAGCCGACCGTCGGCGGCGCCACGCGGCGGCGCAGCGCCTCGATCGTGGCGATCGCCTCGACCGCGCCGGCGGCGCCGAGCAGGTGGCCGATCGCCGACTTGGTCGAGCTGACCGGGATGTCGCCGGCGCGCTCGCCGAGCGCGGCCTTCAGAGCCATCGTCTCGCTGCGGTCGTTGAGCGGGGTCGAGGTGCCGTGGGCGTTGACGTAGTCGACGTCGGGGGCGGTGAGGCCGGCGTCGGCGATCGCCAGGTTGATCGCCCGCGCGGCCTCGGTCCCTTCCGGCTGCGGCGCGGTCAGGTGGAAGGCGTCGCAGGTGGCACCGTAGCCGAGCAGCTCGCCGAGGATCTCGGCGCCGCGGGCTTGCGCCGCCTCCATCTCCTCCAGCACGAGGACGCCGGCGCCCTCGCCGATCACGAAGCCGTCGCGGCGGGCGTCGAAGGGGCGCGAGACGCCGGTCGGCGAGGTCGCTTCCATCGCCCCGAAGGCGGCGGTGGCGACCCCGGAGATCGCCGCCTCGGCGCCGCCGGAGACGACCATGTCGGCGTCGCCGGCGCGGATGATCCGCGAGGCGTCGCCGAGCGCGTGGGCGCCGGCCGCGCAGGCGGAGACGACCCCGTAGCAGTGGCCGTGCAGGCCGTGGCGCATCGCCACCGCGGCGGCGGCGGCGTTGCCCATCATCAGCGGCACCGCCAGCGGCGAGACCGCTTTCTCGCCGCGCTCGATCAGCTTGCGCTGGTTTTCCTCCAGCGAGGGCAGACCGCCGATCCCGGTCCCGACCACGCAGCCGATCCGGTGCGCCTCGTAGGGCAGCTCCTCGGCGATCCCGGCCTGGGCGGTTGCCTCACCGGCGGCGACCACGGCCATCTGCGCGAAGCGGTCGAGGCGGCGCGCCTCCTTCTTGGAGAGGAACTCGGTCGGCTCGAACTCGCGGCAGCGCCCGGCACCGTCCTCGATTCCGCACTCGCCGGCGATCCAGCGATCGATCAGGGGTTCTGCGCCGACCCCGAGCGGGGTGATGGCGCCGACTCCCGTTATGACGACACGACGAGTCATCCGGCCTTGCTCACCACCAGGTCGATGACCTCGCCCACGGTCTTGACGTCCTTGACGTCGTCGCCTTTGAGCTCGACGCCGAACTCGTCCTCGACGATCTGGGCCAGCTCGACCAGGTCGAGCGAGTCGACGTCGAGGTCCTCGAGGGTCGCCTCGCGCGAGAGCTCCGCGCGCTCGGTCCCGAGCTCGACGAGGCCGTCGTAGATCGTCTTCTCGACGTTCTCCGTGCTGACATCAGTTGGCATCTAGTTCTCCTTGTTCTTCTGGGGTCTTGGGGGTCAGGCGCTGAGGCCGCCGTCGACGGTCAGCGTGGTTCCGGTCACGTAGGAGGCCTGCTCGGAGGCCAGGAAGCGGATGCAGGCGGCGACCTCCTCGGGGGTCCCGATCCTGCGGGCGGGGATCGCCTTCTCCAGCTCGCCGCCGGAGATCTCCTCGGTCAGGGCGGTCTCGATCAGCCCCGGCGCCACCGCGTTGACGGTGACCCCGCGGCGGGCGACCTCGACCGCGACGGTCTTGGTGAAGCCGATCACGCCGGCCTTGGAGGCGGCGTAGTTGGCCTGGCCGGCGTTGGCCCGCAGGCCGACGATCGAGGCGACGTTGACGATGCGGCCGAAGCGGGCGCGCAGCATCGGCTTCAGCGCTTCGCGGGTGGCGCGGAAGGTGGCGCTGAGGTTGACGTCGATCACCCGCTGCCACTGCTCGTCCTCGAGCTGGGGCGAGAGGCCGTCGAGGCGCAGGCCGGCGTTGTTGACGAGGACCAGCACCGGGCCGTCCTCACCGGGCTCCAGCAGGGTCTTGGTCGCGGCAGGGTCGGCGACGTCGCCCTGGACCACGGTGGCGCTGCCGCCGGCGGCCGCGATCTTGGCGGCGACCTCGCGGGCACCCTCCTCGTCGGAGCGGTAGTTGACCCGCACCGGCCAGCCGTCGGTGGCCAGCGCGATCGCCGTGGCGGCGCCGATCCCGCGCGAAGAGCCGGTCACCAGCGCGCATCCCTCGGGGTGGGCCATCAGGCGGCGCTCCCCCACTCGACCACGGTGCCGCCCCAGGTGAAGCCGGCGCCGAAGGCGGCGATCAGGACCTTGGAGCCGCTCTCCAGCCGGCCGTCGAGGCGGGCGTCCTCGAGCGCCAGCGGCACCGAGGCGGCCGAGGTGTTGCCGAAATGCTCGATCGAGTTGACGACGCGCTCCTCCGGCAGCTCCAGCCGTTCCCCGACCGAGCGCAGGATGCGGGCGTTGGCCTGGTGGTAGACGAAGAGGTCGATGTCGGCGAGTGCGAGCCCCGCGGCCGCGGCGGAAGCGAGCGTCGCCTCGGACATGCGGTCGACCGCGTGGCGGAAGGTCTCGTGGCCCTGCATCACGGTCTTGCCGGTCTCCTTCGGCGTGTAGATCAGCTCGGCGCTGTCGCCGTCGGCACCGAGGATCACGCGCCCGATCCGTCCCTCGGCGGCGCCGCGGAGGAGGACGGCGCCGGCGCCGTCGGCGAAGACGGCGGCGGTGCCGCGGTCGTCGGGGTCGGTCAGCCGGGTCATCATGTCGGCGCCGACCAGCAGCACCAGGTCGGCCCGGCCGGACTCGATCTGCCCGCAGCCCAGCGCCAGCCCGGAGACGAAACCGGTGCAGGCGGCGTTGAGGTCGATCGCGCCGGCGTTGACGGCGCCGATCGCGGCGGCGACGCGGGGCGAGGCGCCCGGCATCAGCTCGTCGTTGCTGGTCGTCGCCACGAGCACGAGGTCGACGTCGGCAGGTGCGACGCCGGCGGCGGCGAGGGCGCGGGTCCCAGCGGCGGCGGCGAGCTCGAAGAGGCGTTCGGCGGGGTCGGCGACGCGGCGCTCGGAGATGCCGGTGCGGCGCACGATCCAGCTCTCGTCGATCCCCAGCCGCTCGGCGATCGGGGCGTTGGTGACGACGGTCTCCGGCACGGCGACGCCGAGGCCGGCGATCTCGGCTCCGGTGCGCGGCGGCAGCGAGGGGGCGGTCCCGATCGGGGCAGTAGTTGCCTCAGGCACCCACTGCCTCCGTCTCCGCCAAGGAGCTCGCCTCGGCGTCGGGAAGGGTGCGACGGACGAGCCCGGTGAGGACATCGCCGGGTCCCGTCTCGAGGAATGTTCGGGCGCCCGCGACCTCCATCGCCGCCAGCGTCTTGCACCAGATCACCGGCTCGGTCAGGGCCGCCGCGAGGCGGTCGCGGGGGTCGTCGAAGGGGGCGGCGGCGGTCGAGGAGTAGACCGGCAGCGCCGGCTCGCGGAACTCGACCCCGTCGAGGGCGGCGCGGAAGGCCTTGGCGGCGTCGGCCATATGCGGCGAGTGGAAGGCGCCGGCGACCGGCAGCCGGATCGCCTTGGCGCCGCTGGCGCGGAGCTCCTTGCGGGCTTCGGTCAGCGCCTCGGCGCCGCCCGAGAGGACGAGCTGGCCGGGGGCGTTTTCGTTGGCGACGGTGAGCTCGAAACGGGCGGCGATCTCCCGCACGGTCGGCTCCTCGCCACCGAGTGAGGCGAGCATCCCGCCCGGGGTCTGCTGAGCCGCCTCCTCCATCAGGCGACCGCGGACGACCGCCAGGCTGAGGCCCTCCTCGGCGCCGAGGGCGCCACCGGCAACCAGCGCCGCCAGCTCGCCCAGCGAGTGGCCGGCGACCATGTCGCCGGCGGGACTGCCGGCCTGCTTCCAGTGGGCGAGGCTGGCGCAGTAGAGGGCCGGCTGGGCGAGGTGGGTGCCGTCGGCGATGTGCTCGAAGGGGTCGAGGCCGAGCTCCGAGCGCGCCTGCTCGAGCAAGTCGGGACGCTGAGCGGCGGCGACCGCGGCCATGCCCGAGGTCTGGCTCCCCTGGCCGGGGAACAAAACTGCCGTGCGCGCGGTTTCGAGTGCCATCGATTCATAGTGGTCCCGACGACCGCGAAGGTGACGTTAAGTAACCCCTTTCCCCCTCCGTTCGGGGGATGCAAGGCGACGGTCGGGGGGGCGTTCCCGTGCCCATTCACGGTACGGGGGCGGTATGCGGGCGGCTCAGGGCCCGAGGCGGTGGCGGGTGGACTCGAGGATGGCGCGCACGTAATCGGCTTCGTACTTCACCTGGTGGTGAGTGAAGCGCAGGCGGCTGAAGCCGGCGGCCGTGTGGGCCTGATCGCGCCTGGCGTCGCGGGCCTGGGCGAAGGGGGTGCGGTGGTAGCGCAGGCCGTCGGTCTCGACGACCAGCTTCAACTCGGGCCAGAAGAAGTCGACCTCGTAGCCGTTTAGCCAGATCTTCGTCTGGGGGAGGGAGAGTCCGACCCCCAGGGCCATAGGGAGGAAGAGCCGTTCGAGCTCCTCGTCGGAGAGCACGAAGGTCTCGCGGTCCAGCAGGGCGCGGAGGGGGCGGACGCCCGCCTGTCCCGCCCGCTCCTCCAAGGCCTCGCGCAGCTCGTCGGCGGCGATCACCTCGAGCTTGTCGGCCTCGTTGACCGTGCGCAGCAGGGTCTTCGGCCCCTGCTCGGTGGCGAGGTCGATCATGGTCTGCACCGGCGAGGTGACCGGGATGCGGTGCAGGGTGCCGACCTCCTGGGTGGGCAGGGAAGGGCGGCGGCGCAGGCGGATGCCCTCGGGCTCGCGGACGCCACGGCCGCGCACTCCGACTTCGATCCGGCCGGGCCGCTCCTCACAGATCCCGTAGAGGGCTCCGGCGCTGCGGTGGGTGAGGAAAGCGCCCTCGCCGCAGGTCAGGACCGCCCCCATCCACTCGCCCCCGCGGCTCAGGGGGAGGTTGCCCACCGCGTAGACGCCGCGGCGGACTGCCCGCAAGCGCCCGGTCCGAAGCCGATGGGCGATCGCGTGCCGGGTGAACCCGAGCGCCAGCAGCTGCCACCGCGCCAGCACCCCGTGCTGGCGCTTGGCCAAGGCCCAGGCCCGCCTGCTTTGCGCTGTCGACGTTGAGCCGGCTAT
>JBFXEM010000093.1:0-6914 GCA_050180135.1 Solirubrobacterales bacterium
AGCCCGAACACCATCGCTCCAGCGGCGGCCAGCAGCATCAGCGCCTCGATGCCGATCTCCCGCTCCTCGACGAACTCCTCAAAGCCCTCCGCGGCGAAGTACCGCGCCCCGATCGCGATCGCCGCCAGGAAGGCTGCGATCGCCACCCCCTCGGGCGCGTCGAACAACTCGAGCAGCAGTCCGAGACCGAGGAGCAAACCGGCCAACAAGGCGTTGCGCAGCGGCGCAAACGTGTAGGTCGCCCGCCGCCAGCTCATCCCGCGGGGGACCTCCTCGTGCTCGCCGCTCATGCCGCGGCCGCCCGGCGCCCGTGGCCGTACTTCGGGCAAGCGCCGACAGTGTGGCCGGCGCGGTCGAGGACCGAGTCGGCGGCGCCCAGCAACTCATCGACGCCGTCGATCAGGCGGTAGTGGACCTCGCGGCCGCGACGCTCGCGTGCGAGCAGTCCGCACTCCCACAAACAACCCAAATGCGTGGAGACGCTTGGCTGCGAGAGGCCGGTTGCCGCGACGATGTCGCTGACGCGCAGTTCACCGCCCGCCAGCTGCTCGACGATCGCCAAGCGGCGAGGGTCTGAGAAACCATGAAAGAGGACCGAGCGGAGTTCGGGTGAGTGGGGCATCTCGGGAATTATATCGCCATATCTGAATCTGGTTATGCTTTGTTCGATGACGAGCAAACGCCTCGCCCTGGCCGCAGCCTTCGGCCTGGCTGTGATCGCTGCCGACCTGATCACCAAGGCTTTGGCCCGCAGCGAGCTGAAGGAAGGGCAGACGATCGAGTTGCCGCTCGGTGCGCACCTTCAATACGGCGAGAACAGCGGCATGGCCTTCGGCCTGTTCGCCGGCGCCGGCGACGTCATTCTCATCGTCGCGGTCATCGCTGTCGCCGGCGTTGCCATCCTGCTGCTGCGCTTGGCCTCCGGCGCCGAGCTGCTGCTACCGGCTGCCCTGCTGCTCGGCGGCGCCCTGGCCAACTTGGCAGACCGCGTGGGCGACGGCACCGTAACCGACTTCATCGACCTGGGCGCGTGGCCGAGCTTCAACCTCGCCGACGTCGCGATCACGATCGGTGTCGCGCTCCTCGCGCTCGCCCTTGCGCGCAATCCGACCTCCAGGCCTAGAGGACGCTCGTCGAACCCTCTCCTGGTAGCGCCGAGCGAGGCGGACAGCTCCGGCCGAACGGACGGCGACGATCGCCGTGGCGCATGAGCGACCAGGAGCGCTACGTCCCCGCGGCCGGCCGGCGTGTCCTCACTCGTCTCTATGACCCCGTCCTCGCGCTGACCACGCGGGAGCGGCGCTTCCGCGCGCTGCTCCTAGATCAGGTTCTACGCGATCTGCCCGCCGAAGCGACCGTCGTTGACGTGGGTTGCGGAACCGGCACCTTCGCGATCGCGCTGGCCGGCGCGCGACCCGACCTATGCGTCATCGGCATCGACGGCGACACCGACATCCTCGCGCTTGCCGAGCGTAAGCCCGGTGCGAGAGCTGTCACCTGGCGCCACGGGCTCGCCGGCAGACTGCCCGCCGAGGACACCAGCGCCCACACGATCGTCATGTCCCTGCTGCTGCATCACCTCGACCCCGACGGCAAGCGTCAAGCGCTTGCCGAGACCGTCCGCGTGCTCCGCCCCGGGGGGCATCTGCAGATCGCCGACTGGGGACGACCACACGACTTGCTCATGCGCGGCGCCTTCCTCCTCCTCCAGACCCTCGACGGCTTCGAGAACACTCGCGACCATGCCGCTGGGCGCCTGCCCGGCCTAGTCCAAGACGCCGGTCTAAAGGACGTCACCACGTACGCGCGGCTGCGCACGGCCTGGGGCAGCTTGGACCTGATCGGCGCGACCCGACGCTAATGAAGCCTCGAAGCCAACAGCTCGATGCAGATGTGCGCAACTGCCGGGCAGAGGGCGGCCCACCGCAGGTGGACGCCAAGAACCATCCGTCCAACATCCCGAGGAGGTAGCTATGCACGGAGTCACACCGAAATTGACCTGCCCCAAGTGCGGTAGCGAGATGCGGAGCTACGAGCGAAATGGAGTGACCGTCGACCAGTGCACCGAGTGCAAGGGGATCTTCCTTGACCGCGGTGAGCTCGAGCGCTTGATCGCTGCCGAGGGCGCCCACTACGAGCGCGAGCCCATGCAGCGTTCCGAGGAGGGCCGCGGCGGCCGACGCAAGCCGAAGAAACGAAGCTTCCTCGAGGGTCTGCTCGAGGGAGGCGGAGACTGACTGCCAGGAGCATGAGGTTGCCGCAGGAAGGTATTCACCTCGACGGGGGCCGCGATTTAGTTCACCCATACAGCAGCAGATCCCTGAGAACGCGGGCGCCAGAGAGGTCGGTTAGGGTAGCCAAAATTAGGTTTCCCTAAAATCGCGGTCCACAGGAGGTTTCGTGAGTTCTCGAATCACCCGGCACCCGCTCTGCTTCTTCAGTCTCGCCTTGATCACCGGCCTACTCGTCGTCGGCTGCGGAGGCTCGGACACTTCGTCTTCGACGACCTCAGGTGGCTCGCTGACCCTCTACAGCTCCCAGCATGAACCGATGACCGAAGCGCTGGTCGCAGGCTTCGAAGCGGAGAACGGCGCCAAGGTCGAGGTCCGCTACGGAGAGGACGAGGGTCTGGCCAGCCAGATCGAGCAGGAGGGCGACGCTTCCCCCGCCGACGTCTTCCTCGCCGAGAACACGCCGCCCTTGGAACTGCTCGCAGGCGACGAGCTGCTCGCCGAGGTCGATTCCTCGACCCTCGACGAAGTGCCATCCCAATACAACTCGCCGACCGGGCACTGGGTCGGAGTCGCGGCTCGTGAGACCGTCATGGTCTACAACCCCGACCTGGTCGCCGCCGACGAACTGCCGGCCTCGATCCTCGATCTCGCCGAACCGGAATGGCAGGGCAAACTGGCGATCGCGCCGTCGGAGCCCGACTTCGTGCCGATCGTCAGCGCGATCGAGAAGCTCGACGGCGAAGCGGCCGCGAAGTCCTGGCTCGAAGGCTTCGCCGACAACGCCAAGCGCTACAACGACAACGAGGGGATCATCGCCGCCGTCAACGACGGCCAGGTCGCCGCGGGCATCATCAACCACTACTACTGGTTCGAGGCCGCCGCCGAGGAAGGCAAGGACAAGATCCCGTCCAAGCTCCACTACTTCGGCAACGAAGACCCGGGTGCGCTGGTCAACGTCTCCGGCGCCGGCGCGCTCGCCTCCAGCGGCGATCCAGAACTCGCGCAGGAGTTCCTCGCCTACATCGTCAGCGAGGAAGGCCAGACGGCGATGACCGAGAGCGGCGACTGGGAGTACCCGCTGAACGGCGCCGTACCGCCGCCGCCCGGCTTGAAGCCGTTCGACAGCCTCGAACCGCCGCCGGTCAGCCCCGCCGACCTCGGCGATGGCAGCGCCCCGGTCGAACTAATGCAGCAGGTGGGTCTGCTCTAGGGCGATGGAGGCCGCCAGCGCCCAGCGCAACGGAGCCGCATGGCCGGCGCCATTGGGCTGGGCGCGGCAGGCCGGCGGGCATTCGCCCGCCGGCCTGCTCGTCGTCTCCGCCGCGATCGCGCTGCTGGTCCTCGCGCCGGTCGGCTTCCTCCTCAACCAGGCATTCTCCACCGGCTTGGATGAGGTCCAGCGGTTGCTGTTCCGCTCTTACGTCGCCGACCTGCTCGTCAACACCGTGACCCTGGTCGCGGTCGGGACCGTGGCCTGCGCGGTGCTCGGGGTGGGGGTCGCCTGGCTGGTCGAGCGCACCGATCTCCCCGGTCGCCGTGTCTGGGCGGTGCTCGCGGCGCTGCCGATCACGGTTCCGGCCTTCGTCACCAGCTACAGCTGGGTCTCGATCACCCCGGCCGTCCAGGGCTTCTGGGGCGCCGCCGCGATCGTCACCCTCGCCTACTACCCGCTCGTCTACCTGCCGGTCGCCGCCGTCCTGCGCGGCACCGACCCGGCGCTCGAGGAGAGCGCCCGCTCACTCGGGATGGGGCCGTGGCGGACCTTCTTCCGGGTCACCCTGCCGCAGACCCGGGTCGGCCTGCTCGGCGGGATGCTGCTCGTCTCCGTCCACATGCTCTCCGAGTACGGCGCCTTCGCGATGCTGCGCTTCCAAACCTTCACCACCGCGATCTACGACGAGTACAAGCTCAGCTTCGACGGAGCGGCGGCCTCGATGCTGGCCTCGGTGCTGGTCCTGCTCTGCCTGGTGCTGCTCGTCGCCGAGCTAGGCGCGCGCGGGCGCGGGCGCTACGCGCGGGTCGACTCGGGATCGCCGCGGCCGCCAACGACTGCCCGCCTCGGCCGCGCGAAGTGGGCGGTCTGCGGCGGCTTCGGGGCGCTGATCGGGTTGGCTCTGGGCCTCCCGCTGGTCACCCTCGTCTACTGGCTGGCGACTGGCAGCAGCTCCTCGGAGGTCGACCTCGGCGCGGTGCTCTCAGCGACCTGGACGACGCTGAAGCTGGGCCTCGGCGCCGCCGCCCTGACCACGCTCCTGGCGCTGCCGATCTCGGTCCTCGCGGTGCGCCATCCGAGCCGCGCGGCGACCCTGATCGAGCGCGCCACTTACCTCCCGTTCGCCCTACCGGGCATCGTTGTCGCGCTCGCTCTGCTCGTCCTCGCGCTCGACTACTTTCCGGCCCTCTATGGCACCACCCCGCTACTGCTCATCGCCTACGCGATCCTCGCCCTACCGCTCGCGGTCGTGGCCACCAGGGCGGCACTGGCGCAGGCGCCGCCTGTCTACGAGGAGGTCGCTCGCTCGCTCGGCTGCCGGCCGCTGCAGGCGCTGGTCCGCGTCACCCTGCCGCGCATCCTGCCAGGGCTCGGCGCCGCCGCGGCGCTCGTCTTCCTTGCCACCGTGACCGAGTTGACCGCGACCCTGCTGCTGGCGCCGATCGGGACCGGGACCCTCTCCACGCAGTTTTGGGCGAAAGCCTCCTCGCTCTCCTACGGCGCGGCGGCCCCTTACGCTGCTCTGATGGTCGCGATCTCGGCGCTACCCACCTACCTGCTAACCCGCCGCCTCGGCGGCGTCGTGCAACCGGCGGCCGTGTGATGAGCGACCCGGCGACCCTCTCGATCAATGGCCTGACCAAGTCGTTCGGCGGCTCTCCCGTGCTCATCGGCCTCGACCTCGAGGTGCCAGCGGGCAGCCTGACCGCCGTCCTCGGCCCCTCCGGCTGCGGCAAGACGACGCTGCTGCGGCTGCTGGGTGGCTTCGAGCATGCCGACGGCGGCTCGATCCGCCTCGGCGACCGGGTCCTCTGCGACGCGCACACCCATCTCGCCCCCGAGCGCCGCGCGATCGGCTTCGTTCCCCAGGAGGGCGCGCTCTTCCCCCACCTCGACGTCGCCGCCAACATCGGCTTCGGCCTGCCCCGCGCGCAGCGGCGGGGTCGTCGAGTCGAGGAACTGCTCGAGCTGGTCGGCCTCGGGGAGATGGCGAAGCGCCTGCCCCACCAGCTCTCCGGCGGCCAACAGCAGCGGGTTGCGCTCGCCAGGGCGCTGGCACCATCCCCCGCGGTGGTACTGCTCGACGAGCCCTTCGACGCACTCGACGCCGGTCTTCGCGCCCAGGTTCGCGCCGAGGTGCGCTCCGTCCTCCGCGAGGCCGAAACCACCGCCCTGCTCGTCACCCACGACCAGGAGGAGGCGTTCTCGCTGGCCGATCTGGTCGCGGTGATGCGCGAGGGCCGAATCGTGCAGGTAGCCGACCCAGAGGCGCTCTACAGGGACCCGGTCGACGCCGATGTTGCTCGTTTCGTCGGGGAGGCAGTGTTGCTGGAAGGACGCCTTCGCGACGGCTTTGCGGAGACGCCCCTTGGTCGACTGCCCATTCGCGGCGTAGACGCCTCGAATGATGTGGCAGCCACGATGATGCTACGTCCCGAGCAAATCCTCTGTCGTGGGCTCGGAATCGGGGCCGGTCGGCCGGGTCGTGTTCTTTCTACCGAGTTCTTTGGGCACGACGCAACTGTCCGCATCGCCCTTGACGGCACCGCCGAGGTCGAGATCACGGCGCGCGCCGTCGGTCACCGCCTGCCGCAGGCTGGCGATCAGGTCACGATCGAAGTCGAGGGAACCGCACTCGCATATCCGGATCCTGCGGTCCGTCAGACGGGTGCACCTGCAGCCGCAGCCGTGGAGAGAACCGAGTCTCGATCCGAGAGGCGCCGCTCGCCCGCAGCGACTTGAGGCCGCCGAATGTCATTCCCTCTCAGGAGGCACTGGGGGAAGCCTTGGTCATCCGCCAATTCGGGTCTTGAGCGAGGCAACCGACCGAGGCGTCGAGGACCGTCTGTCTGAGGGACCTGATGCCCGTAATCGAGCGGCTCGCGCTTCCGTCAGTCATCGGAGCCACTACCACTGTCATCACTTCCGCTTTCAGATCCGGAGCGGTCGTCGCTGCCGCTATCCGATCCCCCGTGTTCGACCTTTGCCGTCGAGATCGGCTCTTCGGGGCTGAGGCGCATTTCGCCAGGACCGACCAAGGTGCCGCTGATGCCGGGATCCGGTCTTCTCTGTCCGTGGAACGCTCGAAGGACCCAGGCAGCGATCAAATGCTCGTCCGTCAAGTCGGAGTCGCCGCAGAAGATGCACTCATTCAACTCGCGAAATGAAGTACGGGCGAAGCCTCTCAAGACCTTCGGCCGAGGCCCCGCGAGCGCCAAAGTTGCAGAACTTAGTACCCACTTAGTACCCGCCGGGGATTTGCCGCGAGACCCCAGACACGAAAAAAGCCCCGTTTCCGGGGCTTTCTCCTATAGCGGGGGCAGGATTCGAACCTGCGACCTTCGGGTTATGAGATCTGTCCAGCGCCTGGATCTGGCTTGATTCGTGCCTGTGGAGGGGGTCTGAGTTGCACCGAGTTGGCGGCGCTTTCCCTCAAATTGGTACCCGAATTGGTACCCGCTCCAGCC
>JBFXEM010000094.1:0-6914 GCA_050180135.1 Solirubrobacterales bacterium
GATCAAGGCGGTCGGCGCCTCATCGAATGCAAGGTCTCGTCTCGAGGCGATCGTCTGAGTGTCTGCCTTAGGCGATGCAACGCGCGACGCTCCCACGATCATCGATGCCCACGTGCACGTCATCGTGCCCGAGCTGCTTCGCGGCGGAGAGAACGCCGACCAGCCCTGGCGACCCTGGGTCCGGCGCGAAGACGGTGACCAGCTCGTCACGCTAGGCGGCAAGACGATCCGCTCGGCGGTCGGTGAGTTCGTCGAGGTCGGGCAGATCCTCGAGGATCGCCGGCAGGCGGGGATCGATGCCGTGCTCCTCTGTCCCTGGGTCGCCTTGCTCTATCCCGACGCGACGCCTGCTGTCTGTCTCGAGCGGTGCCGCCTCCAAAACGAGGGACTCGAGCGCATGGTCCTGGCGCGTCCGCGCCAGGTGGCGGCGCTCGGCGCGGTCCCGATGCAGGACCCGGAGCTCGCGGCCGAGGAGCTCCTTGCGCTCCGGGGGCGAGGAATCCTGGCCGGCGTCGAGGTGACCGCGAGCATCCGAGGCACCTACCTCGGCGACCCCAGCTTCGAGCCGTTCTGGTCGGTCGCCGAGCAGACGGCGTCGGTCGTCTTCGTACACCCGACCACGGAAGGCTTCGACGCCTCGGTCTTCGGCAGCCACTATCTCTGGAACACGGTCGGCAACCCGCTCGAGACGACCGTCGCTGCCGCGCAGATGGTGATGGCGGGGGTGATGGAGCGGCACCCTGGCCTCACCGTGGTGCTCGCGCACGGCGGCGGCGCCCTGCTGACCATCGGCGGACGGCTACGTCGCTCGCACGAATTCCAGGTCGCTGCCCGTGCCGATCTGAAGGAGGCTCCGGACACCTCGATCCGGCGCTTCCACTTCGACTCCGTCACCCACAGCCTGCCGCAACTGCAAACGTTGGTCGACTTCGTCGGAGCGGATCGAGTCGTGCTCGGATCCGACTATCCCTTCGATATGGCCGACCCCGATCCCGTAGGCTCGGTCGAAGCCCTCGAGGGCGAGTTGCAGGCGGCGATTCTGGGCGGCAACGCGAACCGGCTGCTCAGGCATGCCGCTGCCTAACGGCCGCCAGGCCGGCGGTAGCGGCGCAACAAACGTTTGCGATCGATCTAATCGCTGTTCCAAGACGAAGCAGACAAAACTTGCAATCGTTTGTTAAAGTGCTGCGCGAGACTTACTCGAACCGAACTGAAAGGGCTCGCAGATGAGATCGAGGGACGGACGTATCTGCTTTTTCGGCGCATTGATCATTGGGGCGATAATCCTCGCGGGGTGCGGCTCCGGTGGATCGGATTCGACGGCGTCAAGTGACGCATCGACCCAAGCAGCGTCCACCAAGGGCTCCTCGTCGGAGTTCCTGGCGGCCAACGCCAAGGAACTCGAAGCCGATTACAAGGGCACCTTCGAGGCACCTGACAACACGAGCCCGACGCCGGCCAAAGGAAAGTCGGTCTGGGTCTTGTCCTGTGGACAGGTCGCGGAGGGCTGTGCGATTCCGGCTGCCGCTGCCGAAGAAGCCGGCGAGGCAGTCGGTTGGAACATGAAACTGGTCGATGGCAACCTGAACCCCAGCACCTACGGTTCGCTGATCAGCCAGGCGGCCGCGGCCCAGGCGGACGCCGTCCTGCTTGACGCGATCGACTGCCCGTTGGTTCAGGGCCCACTGAAGCAGGCTCGGGCTGCCGGTGTGAAAGTGGTCGCCTGGGGGTCCATCGACTGCGACGACCCGCGGATCGGCGGCGAGGCGCTGTTCGATCGCGAAGTCACCTTCGGCGATGGGTCCGAAGGGGAACCGAAGCACTCCGAAGAAATGGGTGAAGCGAAGGCAAGGTGGCTGATCTCGGCGACGGAAGGCGAGGCCAAGATCATCGACATCGTCCAGCCGGAGATCTTGCTCTTCAAGTTCATGGACGAAAGCTTCCGCAAGGCACTCGAGCCGTGCACCACCTGCGAGATCGTCGACACCGTTGAAGTCACCAACGCCGACTACGGCCCGGAACTCCAGTCGAAGACGCAGGAGGCACTTCTCCGGAACCCGGACGCCAACGCTCTGGTCGTGCCCTACGACGCTCTTCTAGGTCTCGGAGTGGAGCCTGCGCTCAAAGCATCGGGCCGGGAGGATGAACTCGAGGTGACCGCTCTCCAGGGATTCCCCGACACGATCAAGATGATGCGCGAAGGAGTCGTCGATGCGGTCTTCGGAGAAGCGTCCGAATGGCAGGGCTGGGCCGCCGTGGATGCCCTGAACCGGCTGTTCGACGGTTCTCCGGCCGTCTCCTCCGGCATCGGCCACCAGACGGTCGACAAAGAACACAACATGCCAAAGAGCGGCGGCTTCGAGCCGCCGATCGATTTCAAGTCCGCCTATGAAGCCGCCTGGGGTCTGAAGTAGGTAATCGGTGTCGGCCGAGAACTCGTACGGAGCGATGATTCCAGAGTCCGGGGCGCGCCGATCGATGATCGCGCGCCCCGGAGGCCGACCGCCGCTGCTCGAGGTTCGCGGGCTGTCGAAACACTACGGCGGCGTTCAGGCCTTGCGGAACGTCGACCTCGACCTGGGCAAGGGCGAAATCCACTCGCTCGCCGGGGGCAACGGCTCCGGCAAGAGCACCCTGATCAAGATCCTCGCCGGAGTGGTCGGTGCCGACAGCGGCACGATCAAGGTGGGAGAGAGGACGGTGTCGGCCGACCAGATGACCCCGGTCACCGCCAGGGAGGCGGGCATGCGCTTCCTGCATCAGAACGCACCGTCCTTCCCCGATCTGACCGTCGCCGAGAACCTCGCCCTCGAGTCCGGGTTCATCCGGGCCAGATCCGGCCGGATCAAGTGGAGGGCGCAGCGTCGTCATGCGACAGAGGTGCTTTCGCGCTACGGGATCGAGGTGTCCCCGAGCTCACGGTTGGACTCGTTGAGCGTCGCGACCCGAACCTTGATCGCGATCGCCTGCGTTCTCCAGGACCAGGAGGAGCACCACTCGGGCGTGCTCGTGCTCGATGAGCCGACCACCGCGCTGCCGCCCGCCGACGTCGGCAGCTTCTTCGACGCCCTGCGCGGATATGCGGCCGCCGGGCAGACGATCATGTTCGTCAGTCATCGCCTCGAAGAGGTGCTCGGGCTCGCCGACCGGGTCACCGTGCTTCGCGATGGCGAGCGTGTCTCCGTCGCCGAGTCGGCGTCGACCGACGAGGGGGAGCTCGCCACGATGATGATCGGCAGGAAACTCAGCCGCGTCTTCCCCCAGCGCACGCGTCGGGTCGCCGGCGCTGCGACGCTTCTCGAAGTTCGCCACCTGACCAGCGGCCCGCTCGAAGACGTCAGCTTCTCGATCGCGAAGGGAGAGATCCTCGGCGTCGCCGGGCTGACCGGGTCGGGGCGTACCGAGCTCTTGCAGGCGCTGTTCGGCCTCAGCCCCTTGACCAGGGGAGAGATCCGGGTCGAGCAGAAGTCTCTGAAGCCGGTGCGGCCCACGGACGCGATCGATGCAGGCTTGGCCTTCATCCCCGAGGACCGTCTCGAAGAAGCGGCATTCGAGGGGATGACGATCAAAGAGAACCTCTCGGCCGCCGTGGTCTCCTCCTACCTGCGGGGCGGCCGCCTCCGCAAGCGCGAGGAGCGCGACGACGCGCTGCGGTTGATCGAGGACTTCGGGATCACGCCCGGTCGCGCCGACGCACATTTCCTCAGCCTCTCGGGTGGCAACCAGCAGAAGGTGATCCTGGCGCGTTGGACCCGCCGGGCCCCGCGGTTGTTGCTCCTCGACGAGCCGACCCAAGGCGTCGACATCGGCGCCCGGATGGAGATCTACGCGCTGATCAACGAGATCGCCGCGCGCGGCGCAGGGGTGCTGCTCGTCTCTTCTGACTTCGATGAGCTGGCTGGCCTCTCGGATCGGATCCTGGTCCTGGCGGATGGTCGGATCGCCCACCAATCGGAAGAGCCGCTAGACACAACGGAGATAACTAAATTGACGAATGCAGGTGCAAGAAGAGATGGCTGAGGTCGACGTTCGCCCGAGGTTGCAAGCGGGTGCGCCCGAGAAGAGGCCCAAGCAAGACGACCGGTCGAGATGGGCGACCAAAGAGCTGCTCGAGAAATACACGCTCCCCGGCCTGCTGATCGCGACCATCGTAGTCTTCACGGTGCTCCCCTCGACCTCGTCGACGTTCCCGACCGAACTCAATTTCCAGAACGTCACCGGCAACGAGTCGGTCCTCGCGATCGCCGCGCTGGCCGCCCTGCTGCCGTTGGTGGCCGGTCAGTTCGACCTCTCGATCGGCGCGGTCATCGGGTTCTCGTCAATTCTCTGCTCGGGCATGATGACCAAACATGGCCTGCCTCTCGTCCCCGCGATCGGGGTTGCCTGCGGAGTGGGGGCGATCGTCGGGCTGGTCAACGGCCTTTGTGTGACGAAGGCCAAGATCGACGCGCTGATCACCACCTTGGGGACCGCGACGATTCTCACCGCCCTCGTTACCTGGTACTCCAACGGACTCAGCTTCGTCGAAGGGATCTCGCCCGGTCTGGTCAGCTTCGGCACCGGGACGACTGCGGGGGTGCCGCAGGTCGCCTTCGTTGTCGTCGCCGCCGCCATCGCCGTCTACTTCCTGCTCGAGCACCTTCCGTTCGGGCGCAATCTGCAGGCGGTCGGCTCGAATGCCACCGCCGCACGACTGGTCGGGCTGAACGTCGACCGTCTGGTGATCGCGAGCTTCGTCATGTCCGGGATCCTGGCGGGCTTGGCTGCCGTCCTGCAGGTGGCCCGCAGCGGCGGGGGCAATCCCCAGATCGGTCCGGGTTTCACTCTCCCCGCCTTGGCGGCAGGGTTCCTTGGGGCAACCACGATCAAGCCTGGCCGCTACAACGTCCAGGGAACCATCGTCGCGGTCCTCTTCCTGGCCGCGCTGACGAGCGGTCTTACGCTTGCCGGAGTGGCCAGCTGGGTGAACCAGGCCGTCGATGGCGTTGCACTCCTGGTCGGTGTCGGACTGGCCAAACTGATGAACCGCGAGCGAGCGGGGCGGTAGCGCGGATGCCCCGAACCAAGGTCTCGAGATGACGCCGAGGGGCGATCTGTTGATCGCGAATGGCTACGTGGCGTCATTCGATCCGGAGCTCGGTGACATCGACGGTTGCGATGTCCTGATCAGAGACGGACGGATCGCCGAGGTCAGCCCGCGGATCGACGTTCCTGAGTCGGCGGAGGTGATCGACGCGAGCGGCAAAGTCGTGATCCCAGGCCTCATCGACACCCATCGCCACGTCTGGCAGGGAGCGCTCGGTGGGATCGCCGGCGGTGCCAGTCTGCACGAATACTTCGACCTCGTCCTCGGGAAGCTGGCACAGGGCTTCGAACCTGCCGACGTCTACGCCGGCGCCCTCTGGGGCAGCCTGCAGGCACTGCACGCGGGAGTGACCACGGTGGTCGACTGGTCACACATCGTCACCACTCCGGAGCACGCCGACGCCAACCTCGCGGCGCTCACGGATTCTGGGATCAGAGGCGTCTTTCTCTATGGGCCACCCGTCGCCCTGGGGCAAACCGAGTGGTTCTGGGAAAGCTCCCTGAACCATCCGGACGACGTGCGCCGCACGCGCGACCAGTACTTCTCGGCCGGCAGATACGGCCGGCTCGGGATGGGACTCGCCCTTCGCGGCCCCGAGGGGTCGCTGGCGGCGGTCGTCAAGCACGACTTCGAGCTCGCGCGGGAGCTAGACCTTCCGGTCAGCATCCACTGCGGGATGGCAGGCTCGGCTCGAAGAGCCCGCACCGTCGCGACCCTGGCGGAGCTCGACCTGCTGGGGCCGAAAATCAACTACGTCCACGCCAACCTCCACACCGGCGAGGAACTGGACCTGATCGCCGATTCCGGCGGGTCGATCTCGGCCTGCCCGACGGTCGACATGCTGATGGCGATGGGCACCTACCCCGCGGTCGGCAACGCGCTCGAACACGGGGTGACGTGTGCGATCAGCGTCGACACGGTCGCCGGCACCGGGGCCGACCTGTTCTCGGAGATGAGAGTGGCGCTCGCGGCCGAGCGCTCACGTGCCAACGTCGAGATGGTCGCGCGCGACGAATCGCCTACCGAGGTGGCGCTCGACCATCGCGCCATGCTGCGGCTGGCCACGATTGACGCGGCTCGCACCTGTGGCCTCGATGCGGAGATCGGCAGCCTGACGCCCGGCAAGCTGGCCGACGCGATCATCGTCGATACCCGCTCCCCACAATTCGTTCCCGGCACCGATGTGATCGGCGGCCTGGTGATGAACGCCGGAGCGAGTGACGTCGAGACGGTGATAGTCGAAGGCGAGGTCGTAAAGCGCGGCGGGGCTCTTCGCGACCCGTCGCTATCGCGGGCGCGGGGACTGGTCGAAGCCTCACAAGCGGACGTCTTCGGACGCGCGAACCTCGACTTCGACCGCCGCGAGCCGTCCGCTTAGCCGGGGTGTGCGCCTGACCCCCTGGGGCCCGATCGGCCTCGGCAATAGCACAATCGTTTGCAGTTCTCGCCACAGCCAAGCGCAAAGAATTGGAAAGGAAAGCAATGGGTTTCCATACCTACGGCAGCATGGGAGTCGACTGGGAGCAGAGGATCGACTGGGACCGCCTGCGCCGCGAGCGTTTGGAGCGTGCGCGGGCAGCACTCGAGGCGTCGTCGCTGGGGGCGCTCCTCTGCTTCGACATGGCGAACATTCGCTACATCACCGCCACTCACATCGGCACCTGGGCGAACGACAAGCTCAACCGGTTCTGCCTGCTCACCCGCGGTGACTCGCCGACCATGTGGGACTTCGGCTCGGCCGCCCGTCACCATGAGCAATACAGCCCCTGGTTGGAAGAGGGGCGTTCCCGCGCCGGGATATCGACCATGCGCGGTGCGATGTCACCGG